>NZ_JBGAHM010000035.1:0-35328 GCF_044226135.1 Methylocella sp.
ATCGCCCGGGCGATGATCCTGCGGCCGCGGCTCGTCGCGCTCGACGAGCCGACCTCGGCGCTCGACCGCGCCGTCAGGGCGGATATTTTGCGCCTGCTCGCCGCGCTCCAGCAGGCCCACGGCCTCGCCTTCCTCGTCATCACCCATGATTTCGAGGCGGCGCGCGCCCTCGCCGACGAGATTCTGGTGATGCAGGACGGGCGCGTCGTCGAGCGCGGGCCGGCCGACCGCGTGCTCGGCGCGCCCTGCGAGCCCTACACGGCCGGACTCGTCGCGGCCGCGCGCAGGCTCGGGGCGCGATAGGCGGCACGACGTCTGGGCGTCGCTTCAATGCCGCGCAAGCTGTGCTAAAGCTTCAAAACCGTTTCGCGGCCGCGCGCGCCGCTTTCAAGGACCGTTCGGGGGATGCATGATTCTCGATGGAGAAACGATCAGGCTTGAGGATCTGGGCGACGGCTTCTTCGAGCTGCGCTTCGACCGCAAGACGGGGTCTGTCAACAAGTTCGACCGGCTGACCTTCGACGAGCTGGCGACGGCGACGCGGACGCTCGCCGCGACGCAGGGCCTCAGCGGCGTGCTCGTGACGAGCGCCAAGGATCATTTCGTCGTCGGCGCCGATATTTTCGAGTTCACCGCCGTGTTCGAGGAGGGCGAGGCCGCGACCGAGGCTTTCGTCGCCGCCAACGCCGCCGCCTTCTCGGCGATCGCCGCGCTTCCGGCCCCGAGCGTCGCGGCCGTGGGCGGCCTTGCGCTCGGCGGCGGGCTCGAGATCGCGCTCGCCTGCGACTATCGCGTCCTGTCGGACGACGCCAAGATCGGCCTGCCGGAGGTCACGCTCGGCATCTTTCCGGGCTATGGCGGCACGGCGCGCCTGCCGCGCCTGATCGGCCTCGCCGAGGCCGCGCGCTGGATCGTCTCCGGCGCGCCGCGGCCGGCCAAGGCCGCCTTCGAGGCCGGCGCGGCCGACGCCGTCGTCGCCCCGGAGGCGCTGCGCGCCGCCGCGCTCGAACGCCTGAAGGAGGTCGCGGCGAGCCGAGAATGGCGTCATCGCCGCGCCAGCGCCGCCGAAAGCCTCGGCCTCTCGCCAGAGATCGTGGTCGAGCAGCTCGCCGGCGCGAAGGTCGAGGCCGCCCGCGCCCTGCCGCATTACCCCGCCGCCGCCGAAGCCGTGCGCACGCTCGAGGACGCGGCGGGCCTGCCGCTCGACGGGGCGCTGGCGCTGGAGGCGAAGCGCTTCGCCGCCGTCGCCCAGACCCAGGCGGCGAACGCGCTCGTCGGCAATTTCGTCAACGACCAGGCGATCAGGAAGATCGTCAAGAGCTACGCCAAGGCGGCGGCCCCGGTGCGCAAGGCGGCCGTGATCGGCGCGGGCGTGATGGGCGCGGGCGTCGCCTACCAGAGCGCGCTCAGGGGCGTGCCGGCGATCCTGAAGGACGTCTCGGCGCAGGCGCTCGAAAAGGGCAGGGCCTATGCCGAGACCCTGCTCGCCAAACAGGTCGAGCGCGGCCGCATGAGCCAGGAGAAGGCCGACGCGGCGCTCGCCGCCATCTTGCCCTCCGAGACCTTCGACGGCTTCCGTGACGTCGACGTCGTCGTCGAGGCGGTGCTGGAGGAGATCAGGATCAAGGAGGCCGTGTTCGCCCAGGTCGAGGCGGCGACGGGCGAAAACACGCTGCTCGTCTCGAACACCTCGTCGCTGCGCATCAAGGATCTCGCCGCCGGCGTGTCGCGGCCGCAGAACTTCCTCGGCATGCATTTCTTCAATCCGGTCCCGGCCATGGCGCTGGTCGAGGTGATCCGCGGGCCGCAGACGACGGACGCGGCGCTCGCCACCGTGGTCAATTACGCGGCGGCCATGGGCAAGACGCCGATCGTCGTCGGCGACTGCCCCGGCTTCATCGTCAACCGCGTGCTCACGCCCTATCTCATCGCCTTTTTGCTGCTGGTGCGCGACGGCGTCGACTTCCGCGAGATCGACCGCGTCATGCAGGCGTTCGGCTGGCCGATGGGGCCGGCCTATCTCGCCGACGTCATCGGCCTCGACATCACCCAGCATGTGGTCGAGATCGTTTCGGAGGGATTTCCGGAGCGCATGGACGATCCGAAGCCTGGCGCGGTCGAGCTTCTGAAGGCCGACGGCCGGCTCGGCCAGAAGAACGGGCGCGGCTTCTATATCCACGCCAGGGACGCGAAAGGCCGGCCGAGCAAGGAGGCGGACCCCGCCGTCCCCGACCTTTTGCGCAACGGCCAGACCGGCGCGGCGAAGCTCTCCGACGCCGAGATCCGCGAGCGCATGATGATCCCCATGCTGCTCGAAGCCGCCCGCTGCCTCGAGGACGGGACGGCCGAAACCCCGGCCGAGGTCGACATGTGCCTCATGCTGGGCCTCGGCCTGCCGCGCTATCTTGGCGGCGCGCTGCGCTATGTCGACTGGCTCGGCGCGAAGGCCGTGCTTGAGGCCGCGCGCAAATGGGAGCCTGTCGGCGGCGTCTATCGCGCGAGCGACGCTTTCGTGGCGAAGGCCGAGGGCGGCGGGCGCTTTTACGCCTGATCCGGAGGCCCGCGCGCCGGGGACGGCGTCAGCGGTCCCCGGGCTTCTCCTTCAGCGGGCAGGCGAAGTCGCAGCACCAGCCGATCGAGGCGACGGCCGTCGCCGCCGCCGTCTGGATGACGATTCCGCCCGCTTCGTCGCGCACGACGATGCGCGCGCCGGCCTTTTCGCGCAGCATGGAGGCGAGAAACTCCGCATAGCACCAGGCGGCCTTGGCGCCTGGCAGCGTCTCGGTCTCGACGGCGACGCCGTCCTGCGTCAGAATCTCGAAGGTGAACGCCGGCATGGCGAGGACCTCTGGTCGAATCTGAAGCTCCGGCGCGACGGCGCGGAGGCTGCGAAGACGGCGACGAAATGCCGCAAGCCTTCATCTGGCGGCAAAAAGGCGCGCGGACTTTGACGCCGATCAAGCTTTCGCGTTTTCAGGCGCGACGGGCGCCGGCGACCGCGTCCAAAGCCCGCCGATCCGCCGCCCGCGCCTTCGCCCGATACAATTTGAACGCATTCTTCCGACAGAAGGCGTAAAACCGGCGCCGGAGCGCGCCGGCCGGGAAAGTCCGTCCGTCGCGGTCCCTGCGCCGCCGTCCTTCGCGTCCGACCGAGGCCATGAGCCCTTACGCGCTGACTTTTTCTCCCCATCTGCCCTGGCCTGTCCTCGCCGGGTTCGCGGCGCTGGCGTTCGCGCTCGTGGCCTTCGGCCTGTTTTTGCGCCGGCCGGGGACGCTGCCGCGCGCGGCGGGCCTTGCGCTGCTGCTGCTGGCGCTCGGCGACCCTTCGCTGGTGCGCGAGGACCGCGCCCCGCTCAAGGACGTGGCGGCGATCGTCGTCGACGACAGCGGGTCGCAGACCATCGGCGAGCGCCCGGAGCAGACGCGCAAGGCGGCCGAGGCGCTGAAGGCGTCGCTCGAAGCTTTGGGCGACGTCGAGGTGCGCACGATCCGGGCCGGGCGCGAGGGGACGGGCGCGGCCGACGGCACCCGCCTGTTCGCCGCGCTGAACGAGGGTCTCGCCGACACGCCGCCCGAACGCGTCGGCGCGGTCTTCCTGATCACCGACGGCGTGGTGCATGACGCGCCGGCCGACGCCTCGGGGCTCGGGTTCCGCGCGCCGGTCCATGCGCTGATCACCGGCCATGAGGGCGAGCGCGACCGCCGCGTCGAGCTGCTTGAGGCGCCGCGCTTCGGCATCGTCGGCAAGGATCTTTCGATCGAATTCCGCGTGCTCGACACGGCGGGCTCGCGAGAGCCCGTCGCGGTCAGGATCCGGCGCGACGGCGTTCCGGTCGCGACGCTCGCCGCGCGGCCCGGCGAGCGCATGCGCGCGCCGGTGCGCATCGACCATGGCGGGGCCAATGTCGTCGAGATCGAGGTCGAGGCCGCGCCCGACGAACTCTCCACGGTCAACAACAAGGCCGTGCTCTCGATCGACGGGGTGCGCGACAAGCTCAAGGTGCTGCTGGTTTCGGGCGAGCCGCACCAGGGCGAGCGCATGTGGCGCAATCTGCTGAAGTCCGACGCCAACGTCGATCTCGTGCATTTCACCATCCTGCGCCCGCCCGAAAAGCAGGACGGCACGCCGATCAACGAGCTGTCCCTGATCGCCTTCCCGACCGCCGACCTGTTCGGGCGCAAGATCAGGGAGTTCGACCTGATCGTGTTCGACCGCTACTCGAACCAGAGCGTGCTGCCGCTGGTCTATTTCGACAATATCGTGCGCTATGTGCGCGAGGGCGGCGCGCTGCTGCTCGCGGCGGGGCCGGATTTCTCGGGGGCCGAGGGGCTCTATTTCTCGCCGCTCGGGCGCATCGCCCCGGCGCGGCCCGACGGCGACCTGACCGAGCGGCCGTTCCGCGCCGTCGTGTCGAAGGACGGCGAACGACATCCGGTGACGCGTGGCCTCGACGGCGCGCAGACCTCGCCGCCCGGCTGGGGCCAGTGGTTCCGGCAGGTGAACGCGCAGACGACGCGCGGCCTCAGCGTGCTGAACGGCGCCGACGACAAGCCCCTGCTCGTGCTCTCGCGCGAGGGCAAGGGACGCGTCGGCCTGCTGCTTTCCGACCAGATGTGGCTGTGGGCGCGCGGCTTCGAGGGCGGCGGCCCGCATCTCGACCTGCTGCGCCGCCTCGCCCACTGGCTCATGAAGGAGCCGGAGCTTGAAGAGGAGGCGCTGCGCGCGAGCGCCCGCGGCGCGACGATCGAGATCGAGCGCCAGAGCCTCAGGCCCGAAACGCCGCCCGTGACCGCGACCTCGCCGACAGGCGTCGAGCGGAGCGTGACGCTGCGGCCCGCCGAGCCCGGCCTGTCGCGCGCGAGCTTCGACGCGCCGGAGCAGGGGCTCTGGCGGGTCAGCGACGGGACGCTGTCGGCGCTCGTCAACGTCGGCCCCGAAAACCCGCGCGAATTCCAGGAACTGGTCTCGACGCTCGACCGCCTGCGCCCCGTCGCCGAGGCGAGCGGCGGCTCCGTGCGCCGCATCGGCCAGGGCGCGTCGGGCGACATCGTCCTGCCGCGCCTCGCCGCCATGCGCGAGAGCCCGGTCTACGCCGGCGCCGACTACGCCGCGATCAGGCGCAACGGCGCGAGCGAGGTCAGGGGCGCGGGCGCGACGCCGCTGGCGCTGGGCTTCCTCGGGCTCGCCTTCCTGCTCGCCGGCGTGGTCGCGCCCTGGCTCCAGGAGGGGCGCCGCGCACGCGGTTGACCCCTTGCGGACCCGTCCGCGGCGTCGCAAGGTCGAAACCTTTCTCCGCCAGACTGGCCGAAACTCGCCGCTTGGAGCCCTTCATGCCGGTCCCCACAACCGCGCGGCGCGTCGCCGCGTTGAGCCTCGCGGTCAGCGTGCTCGTCCTTGGCGTCAAATATCTGGCCTTTCACCTCACCGGCAGCGTGGCGCTCTATTCGGACGCGCTCGAAAGCCTCGTCAACGTCGCGACCGCGGCCGTCTCGCTCGTCGCGGTGCGGGTCGCGGCGAAGCCGGCCGACGCCGGCCACCCTTACGGCCACGCCAAGATCGAATATCTTTCGGCCGCCGCGATCGGCGCCTGCATCGTCGTCGCCGCGCTCGCCATTTTGAACGAGGCCTGGCGCGGCTTCCTGGACCCGAAGCCGCTCGACGCGCCGGCGCTCGGCGTCGCCGTCGCCGCGCTCGCGACCGCGCTCAACGCCGGCTGGAGCGTCGTGCTGATCCGCGCCGGACGGGCGGGCCGCTCGGCCTCGCTCGAGGCCGACGGGCGGCACCTCATGTCGGACGTGCGGACCTCGATCGCCGTCGTCGCCGGCGTCGGCCTCGTCGCCGTCACCGGCGTGTCCGTGCTTGATTCGCTGATCGCCGCGCTGGTGGCGCTGAGCGTGCTGTGGAGCGGCTGGCGCGTGCTGCGCGAGAACGCCGGCGGGCTGATGGACGAAGCCCCGCCCGCCGAAGACATGGCGAAGATCAGGGGCGCGATCGCCGCCGCCGCGACCTCGCCCGCGGCGGCGGGATTCATCGAGGCGCATGACCTGCGCGCGCGGCGCGCCGGCGGCGCCCTGTTCGTCGACCTGCATCTGGTGCTGAAAGGGCAGACCACGGTGGCGTGCGCCCATGCGCTCTGCGACGCCATGGAGGCGGCGATCGCCGCCGCCGAGCCCGGCGCCCAGGCCATCATTCATGTGGAGCCGGAAGGCGAGGCGAAAGGCGCGGGCGGCCAGATTTTGTTCGGCTGACGCGCGCCTTGACGCTTCTGGCCGCACAGGCGCCGCTACGGCCGGCGCAAGCCGTTCAGCCGCATTGCGTCAGCCCGAGCACGATCAGGGCCGGGGGAAAGCCGTCGACGAGCGCGCCCGGGTCGCGGCAGAGCCGGACCGGCAAGGCCGCGTCGCGGCGCGGATGGAAGTCGTCGACCACGCAGTTCATGTTGAGCGTTCCGGTCGCCCTGCGGAAATAGGACGCGCCGGGATCAGGCGCCTCGGAGTCCCAGCGCGCGACATAGGCTTCGCCCGGGCAGTCGACCCGGAAAAGATGGGGCTGCGCCGCGGCGGGCGCGGCGGCGGCGAGGCACAGCGCCGCGCGGAAAACGGTTGCGAGGGCGCGCATGTCGACTCCTGTCATGCCGGACATTATGCGCCGCGTTTCGGCGCGAAAAAGGGCCTGCGCCGTCTGCGCCAGAAATGTGAAAGGCGGCGCTCCCGAAGGAAGCGCCGCCGCGGTCTTACGTGCGCCGTGGCGCCAGTCCTGTTTCAGCAAGCCTATTTCAGCGTGAACAGCGTGCTGTCGAACGACAGGCTGGCGACGAACCGGTTGCCGCACCAGTTGGAGACGCCGGTGAGCGTCTGGCAGCTCGAGCTGTTGAGGCTCGCGCCGATGTAGCGCAGGTCGAGCGTCATGGCGCTCAGCGTCGCGCCGATGCCGACGTTCCAGGTGGCGTAGGACGGCAGGCTCACGCCGAACCGGTTTTCCTGGAGGAACTGGCCGGCGACTTCGGCCGAGATATAGGGCGTCACGTCCTTCCAGGGCAGGAAGGTCGGCAGGTTGGCCTTGATGTTGCCCGAGACATAGACGCCGGGCGAGCCCGTGTTCACATAGCTCGGCGTATAGGCGACCGAACCGCCGATGGTGAAGGTGTCGTTGATGACGTAAGTCGGCTTGAAATAGACTTCCCACCAGTCAATTCCGTAAAGGCCCGGCATATTGATCTGGTTCGGGTAGACGTAATAAAGGGCGCCGACGTCGAGGGTCAGGTTGTCCCAGGTGTGGCGCAGGCCGCCGTAGACGTCGACCTCGGCCGACGGATTGGTGAAGCCGTAGGCCGCCGGAAAGCTGACGTTCGAGGTCCAGACGCCGGCGTAAGCCCAGTCGAAGGCGCGCCCTTCGATATAGCCCTGCGCGGCGAAATTGCCGTTCGTCTGGTCGAGGCCGCGGAAGACATAGTCGTTCGCGAGCTTCATGCCGAAGGCGACGTCCCACAGCGGGGCCGCCGGAGCCGGAGCCGCCGCCGGGGCCGGCGCGACCGGCGCAAGATCGGCCGCGACGGCGCTTCCGGCCAGCATCGCCCCCGCGGCCGCCGCAACCATGGACTTGAATAGAATAGACATTCGCTACACTCCCCTTTCGAACGAATTTAAAGCGAAGCGCACGCCACAGACAGAGCCTGTGAGGGCGTTGCGGCTTTTCGCAGGGGGAGTGTGGGAAAGGCGTCACAGTTGTGGCGGAGGGCGGCAAAGGCGGTTGGCGAATTTTCCTTAAAGTTGAAGCGCTCCCGCCAAGCCACGAGAAATGCGGCGTGAAGGGGATAAAGAAACGCCGCCGTCGCAATGGCGTCATCTCGACGCTGCGGCGGCGGCTTCTTGGAGCGAGGAAGAAAAATTGCCCAGGAAGAAGGCGGTCAGACGCCCGTTTCTATGGCGCGGCGCCGCGAAGGCGGGCGACGCGGCGTCAGGCGACGCGGCGTATGACGAGAGGCGGCCGGCGGTCGGCATGCGCGCCGGCCGAAATCGTTCGGTCCCGCGGCGGGCGCCGCCGCGGGCCGCATGGGGCGAGGCGCGCGCGCCCGGAAAATCAGCCGAACTTGAACAGCACCCCGAATCCGCCGCGCGGATAATTCCAGCTGATTTCGCCGGTCGGCTCGAGCAGCACGCGGCAGGTGCCGCATTCGAGGCAGCCGTCGGAGACGATCTCGACCTGGCCGGAGTCGGCCTGGGCGTAGCAGCCGGCCGGGCAGACTTTGGTCATGGCGAGAAGGTTTTTGGACGGGATCGTATGCGGCTCGATCGAAATATGGGGCTTTCCGGAGTCGACGATATAGCGGTTCTGATAGAGTTTCTCTTCGACGCGGGCGACGGCTTCCTGGGCCATTGGCTTATCTCCTCAATCTACGGTCAGCGCCAGGCTCTGGCGAGTTTGAAGGCGTCTCCGAACAGCCCCCGCAGCGTGCGCCGCTTGACGAAGGAGCGGATCGAGGCGTTTTCCTTCTCGACCTTCGGCTTCCCGTCGACGCGCAGGAAATTGTCCATGGCGGAGGAGACGAGCTGCGGATAGGTCATGAAGAAATTCTTGGAGTTGGTGTGCAGCAGCGCAGGCATGTCCTTGTATTTCTTCAGGTCCTTGATGACGAAGCTGTCGTCGAGCATCTTCTTGTAGAGCGCGAGGTTCTGCTTGGTCATCGGGTCCTTGCGCGACTTCACCTGGAAGATCGCCTCGCCGGCCATGCGCCCCGAGGTCATGGCGAGGTTCGAGCCTTCGCGGTGGATCGCGTTGTTGAGCTGCGCCGCGTCGCCGACGACGACCCAGCCGTCGCCGAAGAGCTCCGGGATCGCCTTGTAGCCGCCTTCGGGAATGAGATGGGCGGCGTATTCCTTGACCTCCGACCCCTGGATCAGCGGGGCGACGGAGGGATGCTTCTTGAACGCCTCGAGCAGGCCGTAGGGGGTCTGGCCGTTCTCGGCGAAGTCGGAGACGAGGCAGCCGATGCCGAGCGAGATGCTCTCTTTGTTGGTGTAGATGAAGCCCATGCCGGTCATCCCCTTGGAGATGGAGCCGACGGCCTCGATCACGACGCCTTCGTCGCCCTTGAGGTTGAAGCGGGCGTCGATGGTCTCCTGCGGCAGGAAGTGCATCTCCTTGACCGCGAGCGCGACATGGTCGGGCTTCGGCGTCTGGCGCAGGCCCGCACGGGGCCCGAGCAGGCCGTTGACGCCCTCGGCGAGCACCACGACGTCGGCGAAGATCGTGTCATGGTCGCGGTCGGTGCGCACGCCGACGACCTTGCCATAGGCGTCGGAGATGAGCTCCGTCACCGTGGTCTCGCAGATCACCAGCGCGCCCTTGGCCTGGACCTCCTTCGAGAACCAGCGGTCGAACTGCGAACGGATGATGGTGTAGCGGTTCGCCTTCTCCTCGTTGAATTCGTCGGAGCGGTGATGCATGCCGGTGTGCGAGCGGTCGGTCATCATCCAGAAGCGCTGCTCGATCAGGCGCCGCTCGAGCGGAGCTTCCTCGCGGAAGTCGGGGGCGATCTTCTCCAGCATGTCGGCGTAGAGAATGGCGCCCTGCACGTTCTTCGAGCCGGGATATTCGCCGCGCTCGAGCTGCAGCACCTTGAGGCCGCGTGAGGCCATGGTGTGAGCGGCGGCGTTGCCGGCCATGCCGGCGCCGATCACGATCGCGTCGAACCTTTCCTCGATCATGTCCAATCTCCTTGGGCTCAGCCCGCAAGCCGGTCGTTGCTATGGGGCGACAGACGCTTCCTGAAAGCTTCCGTGAGAGCCGGCAGAAGGCGGATGGCGTCGGTGACGATGCCGATATGGGCGAAATCGTAGATGGCCGCGTTGGGGTCGGTGTTGATCGCGACGATGCAGTCGGCGCCCTCGACGCCGACGCGATGCTGGATCGCGCCCGAGACGCCGGCGGCGATGTAGAGCTTCGGCCGGATGGTCTTGCCGGTCTGGCCGATCTGGCGGTCGGCGGTGATCCAGCCCTTCTGCACCAGCGGGCGCGAGCCGCCGAATTCGGCCCCGAGCACGCTCGCGAGATTGCGCACGAGCTGGAAGTTCTCGGCGCTCTGCAGGCCGAGGCCGCCGGCGACGACGATGTCGGCGTAGGCGAGATTCGACTTCGAGCTTTCGCGGTCGGGAATGAACTGCAGGATCTTGGTGAGGATCGACTCCTCGTCGAGATCCGGCCTGAATTCGACGATGCGGCCCTGCCGGCCCTCGACGCGCTCGGGCATGGCCATCACGCGCGGACGGACGGTGGCCATCTGCGGCCGGTAGTTCAGCGTGTAGATGGTGCAGAGCAGGGAGCCGCCGAAGGTCGGGCGCGTTGCGGCGAGCGAGCCGTCGGCGTCGACCGCGAGTTCGGTGCAGTCGGCGGTGAGGCCCGTGAGCAGCGTGGTGGCGACGGAGCCCGCGAGGTCGCGGCCGAGATTGGTCGCGCCGAGCAGCAGGATCTCCGGCTTGTGCATGTTGACGAGCTGCGTCATCGCCTTGGAGTAGGGCTCGTTGCGGTAGTCCGCGAGAATCTCGTCCTCGACGAGATAGGCGAGGTCCGCGCCATAGGCGAAGGCCTCTTTCGCGAAGTCGCGCAGCCCGGCGCCGGGGCCGCCGAGGAAGGCCGCGGCGAGCTCGACGCCGAGCTTGTCGGCGAGCTTGCGGCCGGCGCCGAGCAGCTCCCATGAGACGGGGTGCACGACGCCGCGCTCGATCTCGATCGCGACCCACACATGCTTGTAGCCGCGGAAATGCTCCGGCAGCTCTTTCTTCATCGAGGCTCGGGCGCCGCCAGCGGGCGCGGCGGGAGCGGGGTTGTCCGACATGGTGTGCTCCTCAGAATCCGGCGGCCGACTTGACGAGATCCTGTTCGATCGCCGGTTGCCGTTCGAACAGGGTCGTGATGAGATTTTCAGCTTCCTGCGCGGCGGTGTCGGCGCGCGTGACCTGGAACGCCTTCTCGGAGCGCGGCGGCGGCGCGAACACCTTCTTGACCACGGTCGGCGAACCTTTCAGGCCGCATTTGGTCAGGTCCTCGATGCCGGCGGCCTTGGCGTTCCAGGTGACGATCTCCGAGCGGGCCGCGCGCAGCGCGTCCTTCATCGCGCCGCGGCGCACCTCGTTCGTCCCCTCGAGCATGGCGATGAGGCAGGGCATTCTGGTCTTCAGCACCTGAATCCCGCCTTCGGCGCGGCGCTCGATCGTCACCTCGCGCTTTTGCGGATCGCATTCGACGATCTTCGCCACATAGGTGAGCTGAAGCAGGTTGAGGCGCTTCGCGATGCCCGGGCCGACCTGGGCGGTGTCGCCGTCGATGGTCTGCTTGCCGGTGAACACAATGTCGGGCTCGCCGAATTCGGCGCCGATCTTCTTGATGGCCATGGTCAGGGCGAAGCTCGTCGCCAGCGTGTCCGAGCCCGCGAAGAAGCGGTCGGTCAGCAGCACGGCGCGGTCGGCGCCCATGGCGAGCGTCTTGCGCAGCGAATCGGCCGCCATCGGCGGGCCCATGGTCAGCACCGTGACCTCCCCGCCGAACGTGTCGCGCAGGCGCAGCGCCTCCTCGAGGGAGAACAGATCATAGGGGTTGATGATGGTCGGCACGCCCTGACGCATGATCGTCTGGGTGACGGGATTGACCCTGATCTGGGCGCTGTCGGGGACCTGCTTGATGCAGACGAGGATATGCATGGGAAGGCTTCCTTTCCGAACGGTCAGACCGACCCTTGCTGAGCCACGTCCTTCGAGGGCACCACCACAGGGCTCAGGGAGACGAGTTGCTTCTTCGGCGTCTCCTTCGGCGCGACGGCGTCCTTGTGGACCTTGAAGATGCGCTCCTCGATCGGGGACGACTTGACGAAGTCCTGATAGGCCGTCTCAAGGAAGGCGCGGCAGGCGAGCCACACGTCGTCGTCGCTCTGGCCGCCCTCGTAGCCTTTCAGATACTGGCCCATGCGGCGCAGGATGTGCAGCCGCGCGACCCGCACGACTTTCGGATCATAGGCGACGCCGAGCGTGTCGAAAAAATCCTCTGCGGATGAAAGCGAGCGAAGTTGATCGAGCGCGCTCATGGCGTCTGGCCCTCCGTGTGAGCGTTTCTGTGGGTCGTTTCGTCGGCGAAATGCGCGCCGACGCGCTGTTGCAGATGGCGAAGCCTCGCCTCGAGAAAGTCGATGCGGTCGATCATCGTCGACATGGCGTCGGCGACCGGATCGGGAATGAGATGATGTTCGAGGTCGAGGCGCCCGCCGGGGCCAAGGCGCGGCCGCGCCTTGCGCACCTGCCGGCCGGGAATGCCGACCACCGTCGCCTCGGGCGCGACGTCCTCGATGATCACCGAATTGGCGCCGACGCGGGCCCGGGCGCCGACAGTGATGTTGCCGAGGATTTTCGCGCCGGCGCCGACGAGCACCCCGTCCTCGAGCGTCGGGTGGCGCTTGCCGGGCGACCACGACGAGCCGCCGAGCGTGACGCCATGATAGAGGGTCACGTCGTCGCCGATGATCGCCGTCTCGCCGACGACGACGCAGGCGCCGTGGTCGATGAAGAAGCGCTCGCCGATCCGCGCGCCCGGATGGATGTCGACGTTGGTGAGGAAGCGCGCCGCAAACGACAGGAAACGCGCCGAAAACTTCCAGTTCGCCGTCCACAGCCGGTGCGAGATCCGGTGCAGCACGACGGCGTGCACGCCCGGATAGAGCAGGGCCACCTCGAGCGCGTTGCGCGCCGCCGGGTCGCGCAGGCGCACGCAGGCGACGTCGTCCCGGATCATGCGCCACAGGCCTTTCGGCCTTGCGGGGGCGTCGTCGAGGGCGAGGTCGGTCATGACGCGGCTCCGGTCGAGAGGGGCGCGGCCGGGACGCGCAGGCCGTTGCGCACTTCCTCGACGAGCCGCGCGACGTCGCCGCGTCCGAGCGGGCGATGCGCCTTGAGCGCGCGGCGCTTGGCGAGCGCGAGCACCTGCGCCGCCTCGTCGCGGCCGATGTCCATGTCGAGCTCGGCGCAGAGGCCGGCGATGGCGGCGAGGCCCGAATGCTTGCCGATGACGACCTTGTTGCTGCGCCCGAGCACGGCCGGGTCGATGCCCTGATAGCTGCGCGGGTCTTTCATCAGGGCCGAGACATGAATGCCGGATTCATGGGTGAAGATGTCCTCGCCGACGATCGCCTTGGCGCGGCCGATCGGACGGTTGGCGGCCTGGGCGACGAGCCGGGCGAGCGCGCGCAGGCGCAGCGGATCGACGCGGCAGCGCCCGGCGACGGCGTGGCCGAGGCCCATCGCCACCTCCTCGAGCGCGGCGTTGCCGGCGCGTTCGCCGACGCCGAGCACGGTGACGCTGGCGTGGCTCGCGCCGGCGCGCAGCGCGGCGAGCGTGTTGGCGGTGGCGAGGCCGAGATCGTCATGGCCGTGGAATTCGAGCGGCAGGTCGGTCTCGCCGCGCACGCAGCGGATCGCTTCATGCGTCGAGAACGGATCGAGCATGCCCATGGTGTCGGCGAAGCGCAGCCGCGTCGCGCCCTCGGCCGCGGCCGCCCGCGCGATCTCGCCGACGTCGCGCGGGTCGGCGCGCGAGGAATCCTCGCCGCCGAGCGCGACCTTGAGCCCGTGCGCCACGGCGTAGGCGACGACCGCGCGCACCCGCGCCGCGACGTCGGCGACGTCGGCGTCGAGCTTCACCCGCATCTGCAGGCGCGACATGGGCGCCGAAATGTTGACATGCGAGACGCCCGCCGACAGCGCCGCGTCGACGTCGCCTTTCGTCAGCCGGCACCAGGCGACGACGCGGCAGGGCAGGCCGTCGGCGGCGACGCCGCCGATCGACTCGATCTCGTCGGGGCCCATCGCCGGCGTGCCGGCCTCGATCTCGTCGACGCCCGCCGCCGCGAGCTCGCGGGCGATGGCGAGCTTCTGGCGCGCGGAGAAGGCGACGCCGGGGGCCTGTTCGCCGTCCCTGAGGGTCGTGTCGTTGATGGAGATGAGGGGGTGTTCGTCCGACATGGCGCGCCTCAGGCGTAGGTTCGGGCGTCGCCCGCGGGCTGCTCGCCCGCGGCGCCGAAGGGAGAGAGTTCGCGCAGCTTGGCGACGATGCCGGGCAGGGCTTCGACGACCCGGTCGACGTCGGCCTCGACAGTGTCGCGCGACAGCGAGAAGCGCACCGCGCCGTGCAGCGCCGAATCGGGCAGCTTCATCGCCTTCAGCACATGGCTCGGCTCGGTCGAGCCTGCGGTGCAGGCCGAGCCCGTGGAGGCGGCGACGCCGGCGCGCTGCAGATGCAGCAGGATCGCCTCGCCTTCCGCGTAGTTGAAGGCGATGTTCGAGGTGTTGGGCAGGCGGTCGAGCGGGTCGCCGTTGACCATCGCGTCGGGAATTGCGGCGAGCACGCCCTTCTCGAGCCGGTCGCGCAGGTCGCGCACGCGGGTCTGCTCGTCGGAGAGATGGGCGAGGGCGAGTTCGGCGGCCTTGCCGAGCCCGATGATTCCGGGGACGTTCTCCGTTCCCGCCCGCCGGCCGCGCTCCTGGTGGCCGCCGCGGATCAGCGGCTTGAAGCGCGCGCCTTTCCTGACGTAGAGCGCGCCGATCCCTTTCGGCCCGTGCAGCTTGTGGCCCGACAGCGACAGCATGTCGATCGCCGTGGTCTTGAGGGCCACCGGCACCTTGCCGACCGCCTGCACCGCGTCGGCGTGGAACAGCGCGCCCGCCGCCTTGGCGAGATCGGCCAGCGCGTCGACCGGGTTGATCGCCCCCGTCTCGTTGTTGGCCCACATGATGGAGACCACCGCGACGCGTTCGGACAGCGCCGCGCGGTAGGCTTCAAGGTCGAGACGGCCGAGCCGGTCGACGCCGATGAAATGGACCCGCGCGCGGCCGCTCTTTTCGAGATGTTCGCAGAGCTGCAGCACCGAGGGATGCTCGACCGCGCTGGTCACGATCTCGTCGCGCTCGGGCATGGCTTCGAGCGCCGACAGGATCGCCGTATTGTTGCTTTCCGTGCCGCCCGAGGTGAAGATGATCTCGTGGTCGTGCTGCGCGCCGATCAGATCCTGCAGCCGCCTGCGGGCGGCCTTGATCGCGCCGGAGACGTTCTCGCCGAAGGAATGCGTCGACGACGGATTGCCGAACTGCTCGCAGAAATAGGGCAGCATCTCCGCCAGGGCGGCGGGATCCATGCGGGTCGTGGCGTTGTTGTCGAGATAGACCGGCGGCATCGTCATCTCCTCAATGTCCGTCGACGGAGGCGGGCGCGGGAGCCTTGGCGACGGGCTTGAGCGCGACGAGCTTGGTGAAGGGCGCGGGCTTGATCGGGATGACGCGCAGCGGCATGCCGAGCTTCTGGATGAGCTTTTCCTGAATGCCCGAAACGGTGGCGCTCGCGAGCTTGCACATCACGCAGGCCCCGGACATCCGCACATGCACGCTGTCGCCTTCGACCTTCTCGAGATGGCAGTCGCCGCCGTCCTTCTTGAGATAGGGGCGCAGCTCCTCGATCGTCTCCTCGATCAGCCTGATCCGCTCCGGCGTGTTGAGGTCAAAGTTGAATGGCGCGGCCGCGACGGGCGCCGCCGCCTTCGCCGGCGCCTTCGCGACGGGCGTCTCCGCGATCTTGCGCCGGCCGTAGACGGGCGGCCTGAACGCCGCCTCGGCCGTGATGGCGCCTTCCGCCACGAGTTCGGCGTCGACGCGGGCGAGCAGCTCCTCGAGCCTGTCGTAGCAGGTGAAGCAGTTCGATCCGGCCCGGGTGAAGGCCGTGAGGTCCGTGATCTTGGTCAGCCTGTTGAGCTTGATGGCGCGCGCGAGCGCGCCTTCATGGACGCCGTTGCATTTGCACACCAGCGCGCCGGGCTCTTCGGCGCCGGTCCAGACCTCGCCGCGATAATGCGCGACGGCGGCCTGCAGCGCGCTCTGGCCGAGCGCGGCGGAGCCCATCCGCTCAGGCGGAAGGCCGCCGAGATGCGCGGCGATGTCCTGCGCCCCGAGCGCCAGCGCCTCGCCGAGGGTCTTGCCGATCACGAGTTCGGTCAGCGCCGAGGACGACGCGATCTCGGCGCCGCCGCCGAAGGTCTGGAAGCGCGCGTCGACGATCACCTCGGCCTCGGGATCGACCCTGAGCATCAGCTTCAGCGCGTCGCCGCGCGCGAGCGTCCCGGCTTCGCCGACCGCGTTGGCTTCGGCGAGCACGCCCGCATTCTTCGGATTGAAGAAATGATCCTTGACCTTCTCGCTGTAGCTCAACATGCCGGAACCCTTTTCGCGCGATGGAGATCAGCCTTTGCGGGGCGTCAGCTGAAGGACTTTCCACACGAGCAGCTCGCCGTCGCGGTGGGGTTTTCAAAGGTGAAGCCCGCGCCTTCGAGGCCCGAGACGAAATCGACCGTCGTGCCGTAAAGATGCGGCAGGCTCGCCTCGTCGACGTAGACCTTCACGCCGTCCTTCTCGACGACGATGTCCTTCGGGTTCACGTCGGACACGAGGCCCATCATATATTTGAATCCGGCGCAGCCGCCGGCCTCGACCATGATGCGGAGCCCTTCGACCGGTTGGCCGGCGCCTTCGATCGCCTGGCGCACGGCGTCGACGGCGTTGTCTGTCAGCTGGATCATGGTCTGGGTTTCCTGTCGAAAGGACCTGTCTCGACAGACGTTTCGCAAACCCCGTGCCATATGATAATTAATTGATTTAATGCGCTTTTTTCTGGCGTCAGAGGGTTGTCGGCAATCCGTCAAATGTCGGGAAGGCGACAATGGCCGACCGTTTGAAAGAGCGTGGGTTTTCCGTGCTTTCCGAAGACCGGGCGGCCGCTCTTCAGGCCGTGCGGGAGGCGTCGCGCCTGATGCGCGCGAGCGCGCTTTCGCCGGTCTCCTCGCCGAAGCAGGAGTCGAAGTCGCCGCACTCGCGGCAGCTTGGCGCCGTGCACAGGGTGAAGCCCTCCATCGCGCAGAGCTGGCGGTAGAAGAACTTCTTCCATTTCATGTTTTCGACATTGCGCGCGGCGAGGGCCGGGTAGCGCTGGAGCATGAGGCGCGTCAGCTCATCGCGCGCGAGCAGGCCGAGATCCTGCCACAGATGCGTGTCGGACAATGAACGCCGCGTCATCATGTCGGTGAGCCACGCGGCTTCCGCGGAGGCGTCGGCCTGATGCGCGCGCAGGAGCCCGCGCAGCTGCTCCTCCTCGTCGTCGAAGGAGGCCTCGCGCGGCTCGGCGGAAAGATCGACGCAGGCGCGGGCGCCCGGCAGCCACCGGGCGACAAGCTCGGCGAGCGCGTCGGCGCCAAGGCCGAGCGCGCGCTCGAGCGGCTCGCCGCGCGTCGCGGCCTCGCTCAGGCTGACGGCGAGAATGCAGGCGAAGACATGGGCGCTGAAGGGGTCGCGGCGCGCCGCTTCGCCGGGCGAGTCGCTGACGCGCCAGTAGAAGTCGGCGGCGCCTGGCGCGTCGCCGTCAGGAAGCGGGGCGGGCGGGCCCGCGGGCGTCGCCTCCGCCGTCGTCGTCGCGCCGGCGCCCATGGCCTCAGGCCGACAGCGCGTCGGCGCTCACATGGGTCTGGCAGTTCTTGGGACAGACCTTGGAGCAGGCGTTGCAGCCGATGCAGTCCTGCGGGCTGTCGACGGCCATGATCTTGCGGTTGAGCTCGCCGTCGAAATCGTCGTCGTCGTCGTCGTCCTTCGAGACGGCGCCGAGGATCTCGCCCTCGTCATTGACGCCGTAAAGCGCCATGACGCCCTGCGGACAGACCTTGAAGCAGCGGCCGCAGCCGATGCAGGTGACGGGGTCGATCTCGGTCAGGTACTGCGGCGTCCAGGCCGAGCCGCCGCGGGTCTTGAACTCGGCCATCACGCGTCCTCCAGGGCTTTCAACCGGGCGCGCGCGTCCTCGAGCGCCTGATAGGCGGCGTAGGTCTGGTCGGCGACGTCCTTGATGGTGGTCCAGTTGATCGGCAGATCCTCGGACAGATCGTGCAGGGCCATTTTCATCGTGACCGCTTTGGACGAGAGCTTCTTGATCTCGGCCTTGACTTCGTCGATGGAGCTCACGTCATCCTCCATGGGTTGCGCGCGCCGGAGCTTTCGGACGCGGCAAGGGGTTCGGCCGAAAGCTCTCCTTCAGCCGGTTTTCGCGGTGCGAACGCGGGGCGGTCGGAGGACGGGCGTCGCCGCCCGTCCCTCAGCGCGTCAGTATTTGGCGACCTCGGGGAATTTCTCGATCATGTCGATTCCCTGCTGGACGTATTTCGTCCCTTCCTCGGCGAGCTTTTCGAGCGTGAGGAAGCCGAAGCGATGGACGTCGCGCAGCTGCTTGTTGACGACGATGAGGCGCCCCGCCATCAGCACCTGGCGGCCGAAGCCTTCGTGGCTCATCTTCATCATCGGCGACACCATGCAGCCGGTGGCGCGCTCGATGGCGAGACCGACGGCGTTGAAGAACAGCTCCACGCGCCACAGGATTTCCGGGTCGGGATCGCCGATGATCGGCAGCGCCTTGCGCGCCTCCTTGTCGACGACATAGGGGGCGAGGAGGTCAAGATCGCTCTTGCCGTCCCAGGCGCCGTGCGTGTCCTGCGCGCGCCACTGCTTGATGAGCTCCTTGATGAAAGGAGCGTCGATTGCCGCGGTCTCCGCGACGGCCGCCTCGCTCATGATTTAAACCTCTTCTTCGTCGAATTCGAACTTGCGCTCCTGGCCCTTGCTGACGACCTTGCGCAGCCATGGGGGCGGAGAACCTTTCAGGACGTCCTGAAGCTTGCCGAGGAGATCGGTGATCTCTTCGGGCTGATTGACCTTCATCGGATGGATGTTCTGGGCGACGACGCGCGCCGCGCCCGAACCGCCGATCGCCGCGACATAGAGGATCGCGCAATCCTTGATGGCTTCGAGCTTGGGCTGCAGCTTGTCTTCGTTGCCGTCCTCCTGCAGGTCTCCCTGGAAGGCGTGCGATTCGACGAAGGAATAGCCGTCCGCCGTCACGTCGTAGATGGCGATGTTTTTCGCCCATCCGAAGTGGGCGTCGACCCGCTTCAGATCCTGGGTTGCGAAACCGACTTTCATGACGCCTCCACTGTCTCAGATCTGCCTCGACCGCCGCCCACGCGACGCGTCGTCTAATGCGCCGGACGCGCCGCGACGGGATCGCCGGCGTCGGAGGGTCTGGCGTCGAGCGGCCAGCTGTCCGGCGTCGGTTCGTGCGCGTCGGCGATGAACAGATTGCCGATCTCGAAAATGAGATCGCGCGATCCGCGGTAGCCGACCTGCGTCTGATGCGCGGCGCCGAGCCGGTCGAACATCGGAAGGCCCGCGCGATGGAACGGAATCTTCAGCCGTTCGGCGGCCTGCCGGCCATGCGAATGGGTGACGAGAAGGTCGCAGCCCGCCGCCGCGGCCTCAAGGTCCTCGAGATCGCCGATCAGCACCGTGTCGACCGCAATGCGCTCGAGCACCGGAGATTCGGTCGTCGTCACGGCCGCTTCGATCTTGCAGCCGAGATCGGTCATCCAGCCGGCGATGTTGTAGAGCAGGTCGGGCTCGGCGCCGATGGCGACGCGCTTGCCGCCGAAGAAGAAATGCCCGTCCAGCATGGCGTCGACCAGCTGGCCGCGCTGGCGGCGATATTTGAGCGGAACCGGGCGGCCGCTGACCTCGGCCAGAACGGCCATCAGCTCGTCGTTCGGCGCGAGCCCGGTCAGCCGGTCGAACAGGCGGAAGGGCACGCCGGTCCGCTTTTCGAGCAGTTCGGCCGGGGCGCGCATCTGCTCGCCGAGCGCAAGGGTGAAGATCGCCCGGTTCATCGTGCGGATGTCGCTCACCGAGGCGCCGCCTAGCGTCGTCGGGGTGAAGTCGTCCGGGATGTGGCCGTCGAGCGAGCCGGCGACGTCCGGCACGAAATAGGGCAGGAGGCCGAAATCCTCGCAGATCGTGCGGAATTCGTCGAGGTCGCCGGGCGTCAGGTGGCAGCCGGGCAGCACGTTGACGCGGCGCGGATCCTTGACCGCGTTCGTCGGATCGTCGGGCGCGAACGCTTCAATGAGCTTGACCACGGTCTTCGGCCAGCCGTCCTGGAACGCGTCCTTGAAGTCCGGCGTCGAGACATAGACGAGCCCGACGTCGTCGAGTTCCGGATGTTTCTGGCGGATCAGCTTGATGTAGCCTTCGACGTCGTCGCCCTTCGTCTCCGTCACGCCCGTCGAGCAGATGCCGATCAGCGCCGGCTTGCCTTTCTTGCAGATGTTGACGATGCCCTGCTCGACGTTTTCGAGGCCGCCGAGAACGGTCGCGACCTCGCTCATCGCCGTGGTCTGCAACGGGATCGCCTCGCGGAAATGACGCACCAGCAGCACGAGCCCGAAGGACGTGCAGCCCTGTGAGCCATGCAGCATCGGCATGCAGTCCTTGACGCCCATGAAGGCCATGGCGGCGCCCATCGGCTGGCTCATCTTGAGCGGATTGACCGTGCAGGATTTCGACGATTTGCGCACCGTGGCCATGGGGCTTCTCCCTTATTCCGCGGCGATCGGCAGGGCGGCCGGCGCCGGAGCGTCGAACCCAGCGAAGGGATCGACCGGCGTGTCCTCCCAGGGCGCGAGGCGGCGCGCCTGCTCCCAGACCGGGTTGGAGAGCGCCTTGTCGATCTCCTTGACGAGCTCGACCATGCCGACATAGCCCATATAGGCGTGGTGACGCTCCTGGTTGATGTCGAGCCAGGGCATCTTGGCCTTGAGCGCGATGAACTGCGAACGGCCGCCCGACAGCATGATGTCGGCCTTGGCGTCCTTCAGCATGCGATACATTTCACGCGGCGTCATGTCGTCGATCATATGGGCGTCCTGGCCCATCAGCTCCTTGATCTTCTCCTTGTCCTCCTTGGTCGATTTCTTGACGCTCGTGCCGACCAGCTCGCAGCCGGCCTCCTGCAGCGCCGCCACGACCGACCAGGACTTCACGCCGCCCGTGATGAGCAGCACCTTCTTGCCCTTGAGGCGCTCCTTGTAGGGCGCGATGCCGGCCCAGGCCTTGGCCTCCTCCCGCGCGATGAGCGCCTCCGTGCGCTCCATCAGCTCGGCCGGCGCGCCCTTCTCGATGAGCAGCTTGGAAATCTCGCGCAGCGCGTCGCTGGTGTCCTCGATGCCGTAGAAGGAGCCTTCGAAGAAGGGAATGTCGTAGCGCTCGTCCATCTTGCGGGCGACGTTGATCATCGCCTTGGAGCAGACCATCATCGCCGCCTTGGCGCGATGCGACTGGGCGACTTCCTTGTATTTCGCGTCGCCCGAGATGCAGGACAGGATGCGGACGCCGAGCTCGTCGAGCAGCGGCTTCACCTGCCACAATTCGCCGGACAGATTATATTCGCCGATGATGTTGATGTCGTAAGGCGTCGTATAGTCGGGCTCGATCGTGCCGATGACATGGTCGAGGATCGCCTCGCCGGCGAGCTTGTTGCCGAGATTCTTGGGGCCGACGAAGCCCGGCGAGATGACCGGCACGACCGGCTTGTTGAACTTCGCCGCGGCGGCCTTGCAGACGGCGCCGATGTCGTCGCCGATCATGGCCGGAACGCAGGTCTGGTACACGAACACCGCCGGGGGATCATATTTCTCGATGATCTCCCTGATCGACTTGAAGAGGCGCTTCTCGCCGCCGAAGATGACGTCCGTTTCGTTGATGTCGGTGGTGAAGCCCGTGCGATAGAGGGTCGAGCCCGAGGATTTCGCGCCGCGATTGTCCCAGGAGTTGCCCTCGCAGGCGATGGGGCCGTGCACGAGGTGGGCGACGTCGGTGATGGGCTGCAGCGCGATCTTGGCGCCGTCGAAGGCGCAGCCGCCGGCGGCCGCGCCGGGCTGCAGCTGCTTGGTGCAGCCCTTCTTCTTCTCCTTCTCGGATTTGCCCTGGTTCTTCCCGCATCCCGGCTCGTTGAACACGTCCTGAATCTTGGCGGACAGATCACTCATGCGGACCTCCTTCGACTACGAGCCGCGGCGCTTCGGGCAGGCTCCGGAAGCGCCCGTCGATCAGACCATGTGGATGCAATTGCAGGTCCAATTTCCCGCTCCGCCGGAGAGCGCGCCCGCGGAGCGGGAAATTGGATCGATAAAGCGCGAACGCGGCGGCAGGGCCGCCGCGTCGCCTTGGCTTAGCGGATGATGTCGAAGCTGTAGTCGGACTTCGCGACGACGTTGGTGTTGCGGTCGATCTCGTCGAAGATCTTGTCGAGGATCCAGACCAGAACGTTCATGCCGCCCTGATAGCCCCACACCGGATAGCGGTGGTAGTGGTGGCGATCGAAGACCGGGAAGCCGATGCGGATCAGCGGAGTGCCCGTGTCGCGCTCGAGATATTTGCCGTAGGTGTTGCCGATCAGGAAGTCGACCGGCTCCGTGAACAGCAGCGAGCGCATGTGCCACAGGTCCTTGCCGCCGTAGGCGTGGCAGTTCTTGCCGAAGGGCGAGGCGTCGAGCTCGGCCTGCACGCGCGCTTCCCAGGCGCGGCTGCCGTTGGTGGCGAGGACATGGGTCGGCTCGGCGCCCATCTCCATCAGGAAGCGCATGAGGCCGAGGCAGAGGTCCGGGTCGCCGTAGATGGCGAATTTCTTGCCGTGGATGTGGGCGCTCGAATCGGCCATGGCGTCGACGAGGCGGCCGCGCTCGCGGGTCAGCTCGTCGGAGATCGGCTTGCCGCTGATGCGCGAGATCGCCATCAGGAACTCGTCGGTGCCCTTGACGCCGACCGGATGGTTGAGGTTGACGACTTCCTGGCCATGGGCCTCGACCAGCTTCGACGTCTTCTCCGTGCAGTATTCCTGCATGAAGATCGTCGCCTTGGCGTTCAGCGCGGCTTCGGTCTCGGCGATGGTCGTGCCGCCGTCATACATGCGGAATTCGCCGTCGGTCGGGGTGTCCCACACGTCGCTGTTGTCGCAGACGATCGTATGGTCGACGTCCATCGACTTGAAGATGCGCTTGATCTCGCGCAGGTTGCCGACGGTGTAGCCGTCGAAGCCGCCGACGAAGTTGATCGACTCGTTGGGCTCGCGCTTGAGAACGGGCGCCGTGCCGGCCTTTCCGTCCCAGAAATGCTCGAAGATGCCCTTCATGACGTTGTCGTAGCCGGTGATGTGGCTGCCGACGAAAGCCGGGGTGTGCGCGAAGGGAACGTCGTACTCCTGCGGAACGGAGCCCTTCTCCTTGGCGGTCTTGATGAAGGCGTTCAGGTCGTCGCCGATGACTTCCGCCATGCAGGTCGTCGACACCGAGATCATCTTCGGCTTGTACATATTATAAGTGTTGGCGAGGCCGTCGATCATGTTGTTGAGGCCGCCGAACACCGCCGCGTCCTCGGTCATCGAGGAAGAGACGCAGGACGTCGGCTCCTTGAAGTGGCGCGAGAAGTGCGACCGGTAATAGGCGACGCAGCCCTGCGAGCCGTGAACGAAGGGGATCGTGCCTTCAAAGCCGACAGCCGCGAACACCGCGCCGAGCGGCTGGCAGGCCTTGGCCGGGTTGACCGTCAGGGCTTCGCGGGCGAAGTTCTTCTCGCGATATTCCTGCGTCTTCGTCCATTCGCGGACGCGCTCGGTCTCGGCGTCGCCGACGTGGTTCTCGAAGTTCTTCTTCTTGTTCTCGAACATCTCCACATATTCCGGCTGCCGGAACAAATTGAAATGGTCGAGAACGTTGTCAGGATTCTGTGGCATGTTGAAACCCTTGTAGTTCCGGAGTCGGGCGGAGCGGCGCTCCCTCTGGAGGAGGAAGCGCCGTCGTCAGTCAGGCCGCCCAGGGGGCCTTCGTCATTTTCCAGACCGGCGAGTTGATCGCCATATCCATGTCGCGAGCGAAGATCGCGAAGCCGTCGTAGCCGTGATAGGGGCCCGAGTAGTCCCACGAATGCATCTGACGGAAGGGCACGCCCATCTTCTGGAAGACGTACTTCTCCTTGATGCCCGAGCCGACGAGGTCAGGCTGGATCTTCTCGACGAACTTCTCGAACTCGTAGCCCGTCACGTCGTCGTAGATCAGCGTGCCGTCCTTCACATAATGGGTGGTGCGCTGATAGTCGTCGTTGTGGCCGAACTCGTAGCCGGTGCCGACGATCTCCATGCCAAGGTCTTCGTAAGCGCCGATGACGTGGCGCGGACGCAGGCCGCCGACGAACAGCATGACCGTCTTGCCTTCGAGGCGCGGACGATACTTCGCGATCACCGCGTCCATCAGCGGACGATATTTGGCGATGACGCGCTCGGCGCCGTCCTTGATCTTGTCGTCGAAGTGGCTGGCGATCTTGCGCAGCGACTCTTCGATCTTGGTCGGACCGAAGAAATTATACTCGACCCACGGAATACCGTACTTTTCTTCCATGTGGCGCGAGATATAGTTCATCGAACGGTAGCAGTGCAGAACGTTCAGCTTCGCCTTGGGCGTCGCCTCAAGCTCCGCGATCGTGCCGTCGCCCGACCACTGGGCCGTCACGCGCAGGCCCATCTCCTCGAGAAGGATGCGCGAGGACCAGGCGTCGCCGCCGATGTTGTAGTCGCCGATGATCGCGACGTCATAGTCCGTCGGCTCGAAGCGGGCGGGCTTGCCCTCCTGCTTGTCGAACACCCAGTCGCGGACGGCGTCGTTGGCGATATGGTGGCCGAGCGACTGCGAGACGCCACGGAAGCCTTCGCAGCGGACCGGCACGATCGTATGGCCGTCATACTGCTTGGTCTTCTGCTTGGAGACGGCTTCGATGTCGTCGCCGATGAGGCCGATCGGGCACTCGGACTGGACGGTGATGCCCTTGTTGAGCGGGAACAGCTCCTGGATCTCGTCCATGATCACGGCGAGCTTCTTGTCGCCGCCGAACACGATGTCCTTCTCCTGGAAGTCGGAGGTGAACTGCATCGTGCCGAAGGTGTCGACGCCGGTGGTGCCGATGTAATAGTTGCGGCGCGAAGCCCAGGAGTACTGGCCGCAGCCGACCGGGCCGTGCGAGATGTGGATCATGTCCTTGATCGGACCCCACACCACGCCCTTCGAACCGGCGTAGGCGCAGCCGCGGATCGTCATCACGCCGGGAATCGACTTGATGTTCGACTTGACGCCGCAATCCGGCTTGCCCTTTTCGAACGTGCCCAGATGCTTGGCGCGTCGCTTGGCGGTCTTTTCCGGATAGACTTCAAGCACCTCTTTGATGAGGGCCTTGTTCCGGGCCTTGATGTCTTCGATTGATTCTGCTGGCGCCAGGCTCATGGTCGCACCTTTCAAAACCGGTTGGATCGGGGGATTGGCGCCGGCTTCTCGCGAAGCCGGCGCCTGGCCTTCAGGATCAGGCCGTCAGCTCGGCGGCCGTCTTGCCGACCTGCGACTCGTCGACGGCCTTCATGATGCCGTGCTCCATGAGCAGGTCTTCGAGCTCGTCCATCGTGATCGGGGTCGGGATGATGCCGTTGCCCTTGTTCGCGTGGACCTTGGTGGCGAGCGAACGATAGTGCTCGGCCTGCTTGGAGTCCGGGGCGTACTCGATGACCGTCATGCGGCGCAGCTCGGCGTGCTGCACGATGTTGTCGCGCGGCACGAAGTAGATGAGCTGGGTGCCGAGCTTCTTCGCCAGCGACTCGGCGAGCTCATATTCCTTGTCCGTCTGGCGCTCGTTGCAGACCAGGCCGCCGAGACGCACGCCGCCGGAGTTGGCGTACTTCAGAATGCCCTTCGAGATGTTGTTGGCCGCATACATGGCCATCATCTCGCCGGACATGACGATGTAGATTTCCTGGGCCTTGTTCTCACGGATCGGCATGGCGAAGCCGCCGCAGACCACGTCGCCAAGAACGTCATAGGAAACGTAGTCGACGCCGTCATAAGCGCCGTTCTCCTCGAGGAAGTTGATCGAGGTGATGACGCCGCGGCCGGCGCAGCCGACGCCCGGCTCCGGACCGCCCGACTCGACGCAACGGATGTCGCGGAAGCCGACCTTCATGACGTCTTCGAGTTCGAGATCCTCGACCGAACCAGCCTCGGCGGCGAGGCTGAGGATGGTGTCCTGGGCCTTGGCATGAAGGATCAGGCGGGTCGAGTCAGCCTTGGGGTCGCAGCCGACGATAAGGATTTTCTGGTCCATGCCGGCGAGGGCCGCCAGGGTGTTCTGGGAGGTCGTCGACTTGCCGATGCCTCCCTTGCCGTAGAAAGCGATTTGCCGCAGATCAGACTCAGACATTGTTTGCTCCTTGATCCCATTCATGTCCGTCGACGCCCGGTGACGTTCGCCGACAGCCTTTGTGCTGGTGACGTCGCGCGGCTCGGGCGTCGAAGCGCGTTTCCCGAGGTGTGGCCTTGCGGCTACCGCCCGCCTTACGCAGACCCTGTTGAGCAAGGGGCGTGCCACGCCCGATAAAATCTTTTATCCTATTGAAAATAAACATGAAAAAAAATCAAAACCAGGCATTTTTCGTCTTGTGCGAAAGGCGACATTCCTGTCGTCATTCGCTGGAAACGAACAGCGGACGTAAATAATTCCGGGCCGGTTTCGTCCATCGCCGCCGCATCCCTGGCCGATTGGCGGGAAAGTGACGCGCGAGGGGTGGTCCGGTATGCGACTTGCACGCTTGCGGCAGGGCCGGAACATGGGAGATGTGACTATGCAGATCGGCGTTGAAACGTCGCGCGCCGTCGAAAACAAACGCATCTTCGTCGTCGACGACGACGAGATCACGCGCGCCGTGCTTCAGTTCATGCTGCACGACGAAAACGAGACGCATGAGGTCGAATCCTTCGAGCGCGCCCTCGAAAAGACGCCCGACGGCAAGCCGGATCTTCTCATCGTCTCCGGCGCGATGGCGGTGGCTCGGGGCGTCTCGATCGTCGCCGAGCTGAAGGAAAAGATTCCGGGCGTCAAAATTCTGGTCGTCGTCGAATCGACCAGCGACGAAAACGGCAAGCAATGTCTGAAGGCGGGCGCGAACAGCCTGTTGTCGAAGCCGCTCAAGGTCGAGACCGTGCGCGAGCGCGTCGACGTGCTGCTCGGCCGGCGCGCGGGCTTCGCGTTGCCGCTCACCGTGCTCAAGACCTCCTGACGCCGCGCGCGGCGCTTCGGCTCCGCGCCGAAAACGCGCGCCGGCTTGGGCGCATGAATCAAAAACGCCGGACGGGGAGCCGTCCGGCGTTCTGGTTCAGGGCCGAGGCGCCGTGCGGACGACGCTCAGGCGATCGAGGCGAGCTCCGGGCTGCCGGCCGCGCCCGCCGTCAGTTTCGCGACAAAATCTTCAACCGACATGTCGATGCGCGCGATGTTCTGCTCTGCGAGGAAGCGTTCTTCGTTCTTCGTCGGCGTTCCGGGCAGCACCGCCCAATGCCGGTCCGAGGAGCGCTTCATGATCTGGCGCGCGAAGCTGCGTTCGAGCTGGTTGGCGAAGCGGCAGCCGACGAACAGGAAGCTCTTGCCGCGGCGGATCGACTGCACCGCTTCGGGGATCGGCGTCTGGATGTCGATTTCGGTCAGAACCTCGACATAGTCCGAATCCGACACGATGAAGTTGCCGCCGGGCGACACGCCCCCGAGCGGCTGGTAGAGCAGGGTGCTCCATTTGAGCGTCTCTTCGGGCGCGTCGGCCGGCGCCTTGGCCCCGGAGCCGTCCTGAATGCGCTCGACGCCCGGAATGTTCGAGCCGTCCGGCCTGTAATATTGCACCCATTCGCCGAAATGTTCGGACTGGCTCGCGCCCTGCGCGATTCCCCAATTGTCGCGGACCTTGAGCGCCTTCTGCAGGAGGTCGTCGTACCAGGCGTTGACGAGCAGGGGCAGCTTCGGCCGCGCGGCGAGCCATTTGTGGAAGTCGCTCGGCTCGGCGTCGACCGCAAAAGCCTTGGTCATGACCGCGACGATGGTCTTGCGATGTTTGAAGTTCTCGATGAACTGGGCGGCCGCGGTCAGATTGTTGCGGATCTTGTGCGGAACCGTCGCGGCGGCGGTGAGCTGGGCGACAAGCGCCTCCGGCGACGACGGAGGCGCGGAGGCGCCGGCGAGCGCCAGAACGTCGGGCCCAAGATAGGGAATGAGTTCGCCGCGATCCATCGCCGCGAGAATGTCGTCGATCATGCTGCTTCTCCTGCGTGGCGCGGCGAGGGGACGCTTACTGAAGCGTCGCGGCCTTGACGGCCTCGAATTCGTCGGTCGACAGGCGGAACACGCCGCGCCCGCCCGAAAGCGCTTCGAAGTGGACGTTCGGCAGGTTGCTCAGGCGCTCGAACCAGGCCTGCGCGCCGAGGCCCGCCGGGCGCTCGCCGATCTCCATGACGGTGCCGTCCGGCGCGAAACGGACATGCAGGATGAACGTTTTCGACGCGGCGGCTTCGATCTGCTCAGTCATTTGCGTTTGCCTTTCCCTTTGGTCTGGCGCGGGAGGCGAGGCTGGCGCCGCCCGGCCGTGACGATCCTGCGATCAGACGAAGCTCAGAACCTCGACGGTCACCGGCTCGGTCCCAAACAGCACCTGGCAGGCGAGGCGGGATTTGGAGCCGACGCCGACGATCGAGTCGAGCTTCTCGTTCTCGGTCTTGGTCATCTTCGAGACGCCCTTGCGTCCTTCGAGGAGGAAGATGTGGCAGAGGCCGCATTTGGCGTTGCCGCCGCATTTCGTGACGATCTTCTCGCCGGCGGCGATGAGGGCGTCGAGGATCGACGTGCCCTCGGCGGCTTCATATGTCTTGCCTGAAGGCTTTATGGTCAAAAGCGGCATTTCATGCTCCTGTTGTCGTGATGTCGGGCGAGGCGGCTCAGTAAATGGCCGCGCCGGCGCCGACGTTGATGGACGCGTCCTTCATCGTGCCGACGATGAAGGCGACGTGTTCTTCCGTCAGGTGGGCGTGGAACGGCAGCGCGACGGCGCGGTCGGCCACTTTCTCTGTGACGAAGAAGTCGCCGCGTCGATATCCCATGTCGAAATAGCGACGCTGCAGATGAAGCGGATGAGAATAGGCCGCCGCTTCGATCATTTCGTTCTTGAGGTCGTCCACGATGGAGTCGCGGCTCGAGCGCGAGAAGCGCGTGCCGAGATGGACGACGTAAAGAAACCAGTGAACCTCATCGACGTCGGGCGCGATGTAGGGGTCCTTGATGCCCTCGAAGGAGCGCATGTAGTCGGCGTAATAGGCCTCGACCGTCTTGCGCCGTTCGAGCAGCACGTCGAGCCGGCCCAGCTGCGCGAGGCCGAGCGCCGCCTGCACGTCGCTCATCTGCGACTGGAGCGGCGGGTAGGCGCTGATCACCACCGACGCGCGCTCTTCGAGACGGCGCGAGCGCAGGCGCCGGATGGCGTGGGCGCGGTCCTCGTCGTCCGTGACGACCATGCCGCCCTCGCCGCAGATGATGACGCCGGGCTGCGAGAAATCGAACACGGAGCAGTCGCCGAAGGAGCCGACCCTGGCGCCCTTGTAGACGGAGCCGATCGCCTCAGTGGAATCCTCGATGAGCGGCACGCCGGCGCCGTCGGCGAGTTCGCGCAGCGGCGCCCATGGGGCGGGATGGCCCGCCGGATTGCCGGCGACGATCATGCGCGTGCGCTCGGTGAGGCAGGCGGCCGCCTTGTCGGGCGCAAGCGCCCCCGTCCAGTAGTCGACGTCGGCGAAGACGGGACGCGCGCCGCAAAGCGCGATCGCATGCCCCGTCTCGCGGAAGGAGTGAGACGGGGCGATGACTTCGTCGCCCGGCTTGAGCCCGTAGGACTGCAGCGTGAGCAGCAGGCCGATCGTGCCGCTCGACACGGCGATCGCATGCTTGCGCCCGAGATAGGCGGCGAACGCCTTCTCGAACTCTTCGACGACCGGGCCGGCCGACATGCGCGGCGAAACCAGAACCTCGCGCACGGCGGAGGCTTCGATCTCCGACATGTCAGGGTCGGACAGCCATAGCCAGGTCGTGTCCATGATCTATGCTCCTTTGGCCGCCAGCACGAGGCCGGTCGCGGCGTCGAGCTGGGTCGTCAGCTTCCAGCAGTGATCGCGTCCGTCGAGCAGATAGAGGTCGCAGCGCTCGAAGGATTTGAACGGCGTTTCGTCGGCGACGTCCGACTGGTCACAACGATTGACGGAGACGCCGGGCAGCATGCGGCGCAGCTCGACGAGCGCCGCATGGTCCGCCGTCCGGCTCTGGAGAAATTCGCCGATCGCGGCGACGCTGTCGGGATCGAGGGCCATGGTCAGTCGCCGCTCAGGCGTTTGGCTTCGACCGTGATCGGCAGCGTGGTTTCCGGGCCCATTTCGGGCAGGGCGAGCTCCCAGCCGTTCCCCAGCGTGACGGAGCCGCCCCACATGTCCGGCTTCTCCATCTTCACGATCGGCTCCTCGAGGTCCTTCTTGGGGACGTAGAGCGAGAGAATGCCTTCGTGGCTCCTGCGGATCATGACTTTCATGCGGATCGCCTCTGTCTGTTCGTGTCAATGAATGACGGACGACAGGAAATGTCGATCCGCCGCGCGCAAGCTAGATTGGCGCGATCTCGTCCTCGAGGCAGCCGATCACCCGGCGCTCCCCGAATTCGACGAGATAGACGGGGGTTTCGGTCTCGACATGAGAGCCGACCTGCACGATCTCGCCGGGGTCGCCCGCGCGCGCCAGAAGCGCGTCGGCCGGTTGATCGGGATAGGAGCCGTCGTTGAAGAGATCGATGGTGGCGCGGACGCGCTGCCCCCAGTCGAATTTTCCCGGACCAGAACTCATGTCGCGCTCCCTTCTGAAATCTGCTTCGCCTTCGGCGGCGGAGCCTGGCTGATCATGTCGATCGGCTCGATCTCCTTGCGTTTCAGGCCGACGCGGTAGCCGGTCGAAACGAATTCGACGCCGTAGATGTAGAATTGCTGCAGAAAGGTGCCGATGCTGACGATGTAGCCTTCGTCGCCCTTTTTGCAGAGCACCTCGCCGACGTCCTTGCCCATGAAGGTGCCGTCGTTGCGCACGGTCTTCTTTGCGCGGACCTTCTGCCCGAAATTAAAGGCCGGCGGCGCGTTGAGCTCGACGACGTCGCTGTCCCGGCTGATGTTGGTCATCTTGACTCCTCCGCGGCGGGTCGTTCCTGGGATTGGCCCCGCCCGTCCTGACGATGCGCGGCCGGCGCAGGCTCCGCCGGCCACGCCGAAGGCGCGATAACGCGAAAGCCGGCGGCCGCGCCTGCGCCGCGCCCCGGCTCGCAGGCGCGGCCGAGCAGACGCTCGCGGGCGGCGTCGCGCACCAGCGGATCCTCGTCGTCGACAAGGCCGCGCACGACGTCAAGGTCGGCGCGCAGCGCGATCTCGTGGCGGACACGCCAGTCGGGATCGGCGCAAAGACGCAGCAGCCCGGCCGGCTCGAGCCGGCGCGCGGCTTCGAGCCGCACCATGGCTTCGGGGTCCGACGCGAGCCGGCCGAGCTGCTCGGGGGCGATGCGCGCGGCGACGACGCGGCGGACCTCGACGTCGGGGTCGCCGATCATGAGCACGAGCAGGTCGGGCGAAAGCTTGCGGGCGACATGCTGACGGACCAGATAATCCTGGTCGTCGATCATCGGCATGAGGTCCGCGCCGTCGAGCCGCTGCGCGACGCGGATGCGCACCTCGCGATGCGGGTCGGCGCGCAGCTTCAGGAGAAAGCGGTTCGGCAGGCGGCGCGCGGCGCTCCAGCGCACGGCCTCCTCCGGATCGTCGAGGAGCGGCGGCAGGTGGAACACGTCGGCGGCCTTGGCCGCGCAGGCGCGCACCTCGAAATAGGGATGCTTCAGATAGCCCTGCGCGAGGTCCGCGTTCCAGTCGAAGAAGCGGTCGACGCGGCGCGCGTAGCGGTCGTGGACGCAGGCTTTCAGCGGCTGGCAGCGCGAGCCCTTGCGCTCGAGATGGGCGCATGTCTCGCAAAGGACCGGCTCGCCGAGCCAGTCGAGCGCTTCGTCGATGTCAGTCTTCATCATCGGCGCCCATCCGGTCTGCGACGTCGAGGAGAAGCCCCGCGCCGACCTTGTCGGTCGGGTCGAGCTCGAGCAGCTTTCGCACGGCCTCACGCCCGGCCTCGATCTCGCCGATCCGCATGTTCAGATAGGCGTAGCCCTTCAGCGTGAAGGCGAAAAAGCGCGGCAGGACCGCCGCGAAGGAGCCGAAGTCGGCGTCCTCAGGCCGTACGGCGCGCCAGTCGTCCGGAAGGCCGAGCCCGGCGAGGGATTTGGCGAGGCAGGTCTTCGCGACGCCGAGCGCCTCGTTGAGGCGGCCCTTGTAGAAATAGAAACGGTAGAGTCCGATCAGCACGGCCGGGTGGCCGGGCGCCGCGTCGAGCGCCTCGAAGAGGAGCGTCTCGGCGAGGTCGCCCTGGTGGTAGGCCGCGCCCGCTTCGCGCAGACGGCGCTCCGCGGCGGGCGGCAGCCCCTCGCCCAGGATCGACGCTTCAAGGGCGTCGAGCTCAAGCGAGGAGGCCGTCGTGGCGGCTATGTCGTCTGTCGCGAACATCGCTGACCCGTCACTCGGCCGCGGGCGTTTCGGCGTCGGCCGGCGCGCTCGAGGAGCAGCCGCAGGACGACTTCTTGGGATCGATGAATTCGAATCCCGTCTTCTGCGGATTGTCGACGAAGTCGATCGTCACGCCTTCGAGCAGAAGGCGGCTTTCGGCCGGCAGGAACAGCTTCACGCCGTCCTGGGTGAAGACCTTCTCGTTCTCGGCGGGCGCCGGCTGCACGCTGAACTCGGCGGTCATGCCGGAGCAGCCGCCCGGGGCGACGAGCAGGCGCAGGCCCGAGCCCGGGCCGCCGTCGAACATGCACAGGCGACGGACGAATTTATGAGCCGCCGGGGTCATCGCGATGTTCATGACGTTCAGGCCTTCGCTTGATAGCGGGGAAGGGAGGTGTCGATGACGCAGGTGTTGTCGACCGGGCAGACCGCGACGCATTGCGGAATGTCAAAATAGCCGATGCACTCGGTGCACTTCTTCGGGTTGATGACGAAGGTGCCGTTCTTCTCGGAGATGGCGACGTTGGGGCATTCCGCCTCGCACGCCGAACATGACGTGCACTGCGAGGCGACGATCTTGTAGGTCATGGCTGCTTCCTTTCACTTGGCCGCGTCCTGATCGGCCGCGAATGGCGCCTGTTGGGGCGCGAGAGGGGCGCGCCGCGTTCCGCGCGCCCCTGTTGGTCGGCTACGCCGTGACGGGCGCGTAGGCGCCCTGGCGGATCGAGGCGTCGCCACGTTCGACATGCTCGATTTCGCCGGCGTTCACCTTGGAGATGTAGTCCTTGTAGTAGGCGATCGCGGACTGCTCGATGAACTCATAGGCGTACTGGTCGACGGGGTCGATGCCGGCCTCCTTCAGCGTGCCCTTCGGGCAGCCGCCGATCTTGGCGACGAACACCGCGTGGCAGTCGTTGATGGCGCGGATCACCGTCTCGAGCGCGTCCTCCTCGCCGTAGCCGCCCTGGCAGTAGAGGTCGACGCGGCGATGGCCGACGAACTTCGCGCCGCTGGTCGAGAGCTCGTAGACCTGGAACTCCTTGGCGTGGCCGAAATGCTCGTTGACGCGGCCGGAGCCCTTGGTGGCGACGGCGATCAGCATCTTGATGTCGGAAGCCGCGCCGGCGAGCGTCTCAAGCTCGGCCTTCTTGGCCTCGACCTTGGCGACGCGCTCCTCCTCGACCTTCGACTGGTAGGCGCGGCGCGACTCGAGGTCGTACTTGACCTCCATCTCCATGATCTTGTCGGTGGTGAACTCGGCGCTGCGGTCCTCGCCGAGCAGGCCGACGGCGTCGGCGCGGCACTGGCGGCAGTGCCGCATCATGTTCATCTCGCCTTCGCAGCTGTCCTGCAGGGCTTTCAGCTCCTGCGCGGTCGGGCCGCGCTGGCCGTTGAGGCCGAACACCGTGCCGTGCTCGGGCGCGGAGATCAGCGGCATGATGTTGTGCAGGAAGGCGCCGCGCGACTTCACCGCCTTGTTGACCTCGACAAGGTGCTTGTCGTTGACGCCGGGGATCATCACCGAGTTGATCTTGCACAGGATGCCGCGCTCGGTCAGCATCTCGAGGCCCTGCATCTGACGCTCGGTCAGGATCTTGGCGGCCTCGTAGCCGGTGACGCGCTTGTGGTTCCAGAAAATCCACGGATAGATCTGCGCGCCGATCTCGGGGTCGATCATGTTCACCGTGATGGTGACATGGTCGACGTTATACCTGGCGATCGTGTCGACATGGTCGGGCAGGGCGAGGCCGTTGGTCGACAGGCAGAGCTTGATGTCCGGGGCGGTCTTCGAGATCAGCTCGAAGGTCTTGAAGGTCTTCTCCGGGTTGGCCAGCGGGTCGCCGGGGCCCGCGACGCCAAGCACGGTCATCTGCGGAATGGTCGAGGCCACCGCGAGAACCTTCTTGGCGGCCTGCTCGGGCGTCAGCTTCTCCGAGACGACGCCGGGGCGCGATTCATTGGCGCAGTCATATTTGCGGTTGCAGTAGTTGCACTGGATGTTGCAGGCCGGGGCCACGGCCACATGCATGCGGGCGTAGTGGTGATGCGCTTCTTCGCTGTAGCAGGGATGGTTCTTCACCTTCTCCCAGATCTCGGGCGCGAGGTCGTTCTCGCCGGCGCCGGTGCCGCAGCTCGCCTTGCCGCTTCCGCCCGACGTGCCGCAACCCTTGTGCTCGGCGATCTTCTGCATGATGTCGTCGACGGCGGTCGTGTTTTCGACGTCATGTTCTGTAGGTTGATAGGCTTCTTCCATATCAGTTCCTCGCGGGTAGGCTCTGCGCCAGAACTTCAAGCCGCAGCTCGGCTCCGCGGCGAGGCCGCGCCGAGCAAAGCGCCGTGCGGAAAGGATTGCGCAACAAGCGTGCCATCGCCGGCTATTGGCGGAGGTGTCTGATATCGTTGTGTATTCTGTTCCATCTGGAATGATGTCGTTATGCTGACGTTTGTCTGAAACCGTATGCCGGCTTGTCAGCTATTCGACATTTGCAGCGGATCGGCGGGGTCGCGGAGCGACGGCGCAGGGGTAAGGACAGCGCCGCGCGGCGGACGCCGCATGATCTGAATCAAACGGGCGGACGCAGGATCAATCGGGCGGACGCGCTGCGGCCCGCCGCGGGGCTGACGCGGCGTCAGCCCGGGACGCGCGCGGCGGGCGCGCGCGCCGCATGGGTCTCGATCGCGCGGAGCGCGGCCTTCGCCACGACGCGGCCCGCCGGGTCGAGCCCGCTCCACGCCGCCTGCCGGGTGCGGGGGTCGATCTCGGCGACGATGTCGCCTTCGGCCACCTCCACGCCGTCGCGCGCGACGCCGACGAGCACGCCGTCGATGTCCGACGCGAGCGGCTCCCCCTCGCGTCCGTCCCCGACATGGCCGATGACGAAGCCGCGGAAGGCGCGCGCGCCGAG
>NZ_JBGAHM010000036.1:0-33651 GCF_044226135.1 Methylocella sp.
GAGGCGCGCCGGCTGATAATCGAGGACGGCGCCGTCGCGGGCGTCGTCGCGGAGGCCGACGGCGCGCCGCTCGTGATCGCGGCGAGCCATGTGGTGATCGCCACCGGCGGCGTCGGCGGGCTTTATCAATATGGCACCAATCCGGCGGGCTCCTTCGGCCAGGGGCTCGCGCTCGCGGCCCGGGCCGGCGCCGAGATGGCCGACCTCGAATTCGTGCAGTTCCACCCGACCGCGCTTGACGGGCCGGGCTTTCCGCTGAAGCTCGTCAGCGAGACGGTGCGCGGCGAAGGCGCGATCCTCGTCGACGACCGCGGCCGCCGCTTCATGGAGCATGCGCCGGGCCGCGAGCTTGCGCCGCGCGACGTGGTGGCGCGCGCCGTGTTCCGCGAACTTTCCGCCGGCCGGCGCGTCTTTCTCGACGCGCGCGCGTCGATCGGCGCCGCCTTTGACGAAAAATTCCCGGCGATCACGCAGTTCTGCCGCGCCATGGGGGTCGACCCCGCGCGCGACCTGATCCCGATCCGGCCGGCGGCGCATTACCACATGGGCGGGATCAGGGTCGATCTCGCCGGCCGCAGCTCCGTCGAGGGGCTCTGGGCCTGCGGCGAGGCCGCCTGCACCGGGCTGCATGGCGCGAACCGCCTCGCCAGCAACTCGCTGCTCGAAGCGGTCGTCTGCGGCGGCTTCGTCGCCGAGAGCGTGGCCGCGGCCACGCCGCTGCGGCTGCGCCGGCCGCGGGCCGAGGCGCAGGCGCTCCCGCCGCCGCGCGACCCTTCGCGCGTGCGCGAAATCATGACGCGCCACGTCGGCGTGCTGCGCGACGGCGCGGGTCTGCGCGAGGCCGCGGGCGCGCTGCTCGCGCTCGCGCGCGCCGACGCCGCCGCGGGCGATCCGGCGACCGTCGGGCTGATGATCGCCGTCGCCGCGCTGCGCCGGCAGGAGAGCCGCGGCGCACATGCCCGCCTCGACCATCCCGGGCCGGCGGCGAGCGCGCGCCGGTCGACGCTGCGGCTCGACGAGGCGGTGGCGGCGGCCGAAAGCTTCGCCTCGAAGCTCGTCGCCTGAGCGCGCGTCCAGGGCGAAATCCGGCCGTCCGGGCTTGAGACGTCGCCCACGCCATCTGTTTCCACGCGTCGGCCCGGTCAGAAAAATCCGCGACCTTTCCGGCCGACGCCCCAGGGCCGATCCATGACCACCTCACCCTTTCTCGCGCCGCCGCCGCGGCTGCTCATCGAGCCGCTCGTGCGCGGCGCGCTGCTTGAAGACCTCGGCCGCGCCGGAGACGTCACCTCAGACGCCATCGCGCCCGAGGGGCTCAAGACGCGCGCCGTGCTGGCCGCGCGGCAGGCCGGCGTCGTGGCCGGGCTCGATCTCGCCCGGCTCGCCTTCGAGCTGATCGATCCGCGCGTCGCCTTTAAGGCGCTGCGCCCCGACGGCGCGCATGTGTCGGCCGGCGAGACCATCGCCGTGGTCGAGGGGCCCGCGCGCGGCGTCCTGACCGGCGAGCGCACGGCGCTGAATTTTCTCTCCCACCTCAGCGGCGTCGCTTCGGTCACGGCCGCGATCGTCGCCTCGATCGCGGCTTACCGGACGCGCGTCGTCTGCACGCGCAAGACGACGCCAGGGCTGCGGGCGGTCGAGAAATATGCGGTCCGGGCCGGCGGCGGCGCCAATCACCGCTTCGGCCTCGACGACGCGATGCTGATCAAGGACAATCACATCGCCATCGCCGGCTCGGTCACGCAGGCGCTGCGGCGGGCGAAGGCCGCGGCCGGGCATCTCGTGAAGATCGAGCTTGAAGTGGATTCGCTCGACCAGCTGCGCGAGGGGCTGCGGGAGGAGGTCGACGCCGTGCTGCTCGACAACATGACCCCGGCCATGCTGCGCGAGGCGGTCGTGATCGCGGCCGGCCGCGCGACCACCGAAGCCTCGGGGCGGATCACGCCGGCGAGCGCGCCCGAGATCGCGGCGACGGGCGTCGACGTGATCTCGGTCGGCTGGCTGACCCATAGCGCGCCGATTCTCGACATCGGCCTCGATTTCGAGGGCTGAGGCGGCCTATCGCGCGCCGGGCCAGGCGACGCCGGCCCAGGGCGCGCAGGGAACGTCGGCGGCGAGCGGGAACAGTCCGCCTCCGGCCATCGCGCAGGCGGCGGCCCAGGAGGCGCCGGAATCATTCGAGAGCCCGGCGACCGCGCTGCGGCCTTCATAGGTCGCCGCCGCGCCCGGAGCGAACGCCGGCGCCGTGAAGGCGACGGGCGAAAGGCGCATCGGGAATTCGCCGGCCATGGCGCAGGAGGCGCCGGCGGCGAGCATGAAGCCTGAAGCTGCGAAAATTTTCGTCATGGCGGCCATGGTCTTCTCCAGCGGCGGCGGGACGCGCGTGAGGCGAAGCGCGCTGCGGCGCCGACGTCAACGCCCGGCGCCGGCGAAGGTTGCGGCCGGCGAAAGCGCCGGCTCACTCCGGCCGGTCGCGCAGCGCGCGGCGCAGAATCTTGCCGACGTTGGATTTCGGCAGGTCGTCGCAGAAGACGATCTCCTTCGGGATCTTGTAGGAGGCGAGCCGCGTGCGGCAGAAGGCGCGCAGCGTCTCGGCCTCGAGCCCTCCCTCCTCGCGCCGCACGAAGGCCTTGACCGCCTCGCCCGTCGTCTCGTCGCTGACGCCGACGACGGCGCATTCGCGCACGCCCGAATGTTCGCAGAGGGCCGCCTCGATCTCGCTCGGATAGACGTTGAACCCCGAGACGAGAATCATGTCCTTGCGCCGGTCGACCAGCGTCACATAGCCGTCCTCGTCCATGGTCGCGACGTCGCCGGTGCGCAGCCAGCCGTCGTGCAGCGCGAGCGCCGTCTCCTCGGGCTGGCGCCAGTAGCCGGCCATGATCTGCGGCCCGCGCGCGACAAGCTCGCCCGGCGCGCCGGGCGCGGCCTCGCGCCCGTCCTCGCCGAGGATGCGAAGCTCGGTCCAGGGGAGCGGCACGCCGACCGTGCCCGGCTTGACGCGCAGCGTCGGATTGAAGGTCAGCACGGGCGAGGCCTCGGACAGCCCATAGCCTTCGATCAGGGGCGTCTGCGTCACGCGCTCCCAGCGCCTGGCGACGGCGTCCTGCAGCGCCATGCCGCCGGCGACCGACAGGCGCAGCCGCGCCGGCGGCGCGTCCACGAACCAGCGTTCGTGCAGCAGCCCGTTGTAGAGCGTGTTGACGCCGGTGATGAAGCTGATCGGCGTCTTGGCGAAGGCCTTGCGCAGATTGCCGAGCGGCCGCGGGCTGGGGATGAGCACGTTCGCCGCGCCGCGAAAATAAAAGCCCAGCATGTTCACCGTGAAGGCGAAGCTGTGATAGAGCGGCAGGGCGGTCAGCACATGGTCGTCCTCGCGGATCGCCGAGCCGACGAAGGCGAGAAACTGCGAGACGTTGGAGATCAGGTTGGAATGGCTCAGCATCGCCGCCTTGGCGAGGCCGGTCGTTCCGCCCGTATATTGCAGGCAGGCGATCGAGCCCGGCGCCAGTCCCGCCACATAGGCGCGCAGATTGGGTCCGAGCCGCGCCCTGCGCCGCCCGAGCGCCAGCGCCTCGGCGAAGGCGACGCAGGGGATTTTGGGCGCAGGGATCTCCTTGCGCAGATGCTTTTGCGCCGCGCCGACCAGCATGCGCTTGACCGCCGGAAACAGGCTCGCCGCCTGCGTCAGCACCACATGCGGCGAAAGATGGACGCATTCGGGCCGGCGCAGCGCCGCCGCGAGCTTGTCGGCGAACATGTCGATGACGACGACGACGTCGGGCGCGCTGTCGGCGAAGACATGCGCCATCTCGTGCGGCGTGTAGAGCGGGTTGACGTTGACCAGCGCGCAGCCGGCCTTGAACACGCCGAAGGCGACGACCGGATAGGCGAGCCCGTTGGGAATCTGAAGCGCCACGCGCGCGCCCTGGCGCAGCCGCAGCTCCTCGCGCAGATAGACGGCGAAGTCGGTCGAAAGACGGTCGACGTCGGAAAAGGACAGGCTGCCCGAAAGCCCGTTCGGGAGCACGGTCAGGAAGGCGCGCGCCGCGCCGCGCCGCGCCGCGAGATCCGCCGGCGCCTCGCCGAGCAGGCGGTAGCGCGGCGGCTCGGCCGAAGCCGGAACGCCCGAGGGGTAGAACTTCGCCCAGGCGGGTTGAAGATCCTCGGCCGCCCCCATGCTTTCGCCTTAGCCTTCCGCTTTTTCGCGCGTCTTCGGGGCGGGCGGGCCGCGCGCGCCTGCCGCGCCGCGGCCTTGCCCGGCCGGCTCTAATGATATACTCGGCGGGCGTGTTTGCCTATCGCCGCCCTGTTGCGGCGCGGCTGCGGGAAGGAGGCGCGACGTGGCGCAGGGCAAGGGTCAGCTCAAGATCGGCGCGGCGGCGCGACGTCCCGGGGCCGAAAAGCCGATCAATCTTTTGCACCTGTCGACGCTCGTCGCCGTCGCGGTCCTCGTCGGCACCGAGATGGTCGGAGCCTCCTGGGCGGCCGGCTGGGCGATCGGCGGCCTGCTGCAGCTCGCGCCCTGGGTCAGCCGCACGATCGAAGTCGCCTTCACGCTGATCGGCTTCGTGCTGCTCTATTTTTTCATGCGCGTCGCGCTGCGCCACGAGCCGATCCGCGGCTGAGCCCGGCGGCGCGCCGTTCGCCGCCGTCCGGCCTTCGCCCTTCAAGACTTGCCCTTCAAGACTTGCCCTTCAAGACTTGCCTTTCAAGACTTGCCTTTCGAGACCTCCCTTCAGGACGAGACATGATCGGATTCGACCGCAGAACGGTGCTGAAGGCGGCCGCCGCCCTGGGGTTTGGCGCGGGCGCCCCCGGCGGGGCCGCGGCTCTCGAAGGATTGAAGCTCGGGCCGGCGCGCCCCTTTTCTTTCGATCTTTTGAAGCAGACGGCGAAGCGCATGGCCGGCGCTCCCTATGTCGCGCCGCCGCGGCCCGCGCCCGAGATCGTCGGCAAGATCGACTATGAGGCTTGGGGCAAAATCGCCTTCGACATGGACCATGCGCTGTTCGCGCAGGGGCCGGGGCGCTTCCCGGTCAGCTTCTTCCATCTCGGCATGTTCTTCCAGAAGGCCGTCGAGATGAACGTGGTCGAGGGCGGCCAGGCGCGCGAGATCGTCTACGACCAGAGCTATTTCTCGATGCCCGCGGACTCGATCGCGCGCAAGCTGCCGCAGGGCGCGGGCTTCGCCGGCCTGCGCGTGCAGGAGCCCAAGGACGGGCCGCTCGACTGGCGCAGGAACGACTGGGTCGCCTTTCTCGGCGCGGCCTATTTCCGCGCCATCGGGGCGCTGCGACAGTACGGGCTTTCGGCGCGGGCGGCGGCGATCGACGTCGCCGTCGCCGGCAAGCCCGAGGAATTCCCCGACTTCACGAAATTCTACATCGACGGCACGGGCGGCGGCGATTCGCTGACCATCTGCGCCCTGCTCGACGGCCCCTCCATCGCCGGCGCCTGCCGGTTCGTCATGACCCGCGGCAAGGGCGTGACCATGGACATCGAGCAGGCCCTGTTCCTGCGCGCCGACGTCGCCCGTCTCGGCCTCGCGCCGCTGACCTCCATGTACTGGTTCTCCGAAACCAAGAAGGAGACGGGCGTCGACTGGCGCCCCGAGGTGCATGATTCCGACGGGCTCGCCATGTGGACGGGCGCGGGCGAGCATATCTGGCGCCCGCTCAACAATCCGCCGCGCATCATGGCCTCGTCCTTCGCCGACGAAAATCCGCGCGGCTTCGGCCTTTTGCAGCGCGACCGCGACTTCGACCATTATCAGGACGGCGTCTATTACGAGCGCCGGCCGAGCCTGTGGGTGAAGCCCGCCGGACAATGGGGCAAGGGCGCGGTCGAACTCGTCGAGATTCCGACCGACGACGAGATCCATGACAATATCGTCGCCATGTGGCGCCCGGCCGCGCCGGCGCGCGCGGGCGCGGCCTTCGATCTCGGCTTCACGCTCTACTGGGAGGCCGACGAGCCGTTCCCGACCGACCTCGCCCGCGTCGTCGCGACGCGGCTCGGCAACGGCGGCCAGCCCGGCCAGCCGCGCCCCAAGGGGGTGCGCAAGTTCATGGTCGAATTTTATGGCCCGCCGCTCGCCGACCTGCCGTTCGGCGTCAAGCCCGAGCCGGTGCTCTGGGCCTCGCGCGGAACCTTCTCCTATGTGTTCGCCGAGGCCGTTCCCGACGACAAGCCGGGCCACTGGCGCGCGCAGTTCGACCTGACCGCCGCGCCGGGCGCCGATCCGGTCGAGATGCGGCTGTTCCTGAAGGCCGGGGAGCGCGTCCTGAGCGAGACCTGGAGCTTCCAGTATCACGTGTTCTGACCGGGCGGCGCGCCTCTTGCGTCGCCGGATCGTCGTTTGGCGGCGCTATAGGCTCGCGCCCATATCCGATCGAGCGTGACCGCATGCTGAGTTTTCATTCGACGCGAACCAAGACCGATTTCGACGTCGATCTCGAGTCGGACGTCCTGCCGCAGGGCGTCAACTGGATCGACGCCTTCCGGCCCGACCCCAAGGAGGTCGCCTATCTCGAGCGCGCCATGGGCATCGCGGTGCCGACGCTCGAACGGCTGTCGGAGATCGAATCCTCAAGCCGGCTCTATCGCGACAAAGACCACCTGTTCATGAGCATGCCGGTGATCGTGCGGCTCGCGAGCGGCTCGCCGCAGACCTCGCCGCTCGGCTTCGTGCTCTCGAAGACGCTGCTGCTGACGATCCGCTACAAGCGCATGAAGGCCTGCGAGGATCTTCATTACGCCGCCCTGCCGAACAACGGCCGCGCGGCGGACGGCCCGTCGGGGCTCATCACCCTGCTCGAATCGATCATCGACCGCGCCGCCGACGAGCTCGAGAAGATTCACGCCGAGCTCGACGCCCTGTCGCAGTCGGTCTTCGCCGACACGGAGAGCAAGGGGCCGGAAAAGGCCAGCGCCGACTTGCGCATGCTGCTCACCAAGGTCGGGCGCGCCGGCGACCTCACCTCCAAGATCAGCGACGTGCTGCTCGGGATCGGCCGCATCCTGCCCTTCGTCTCGACCGAGGCGGCCGATTATCTGGGTTCGGACCAGCGCGCCAAGATCAAGAGCCTGACGCGCGACATCGCCTCGCTCAACGACTATGAGACGCGCCAGACCGACAAGATCCAGTTCCTGCTCGACGCCACGCTCGGCCTCACCTCGATCGAGCAGAACAACATCTTCCGCATCCTGACCATCGTCTCGGTGATGGTCGGGCCGCCGACCGTGGTCGCCGGCGTCTATGGCATGAACTTCAAATTCATGCCGGAGCTCGAATGGCCCTATGGCTACCCGTTCGGCCTGCTCGTGATCTTCGTCAGCGCGATGATCCCCTTTCTCTGGTTCAAGAAGCGCGGCTGGCTGTGAGCCTCGCGCCGGCCGCGCCCGACGCGGAGGAGATCGGCGCGCGGCTCCTCTACCGCGACGCCATGATGCTCGTCCTCGACAAGCCGCAGGGGCTGCCGGTGCATCGCGGCCCCAAAGGCGGGCCGAACTTCGAGGAGTCGTTCCGGCATCTGCGCTTCGGCCTGCCGCGCGATCCGGCGCTCGCCCACCGGCTCGACCGGGACACCTCGGGCTGCCTTGTGCTCGGGCGCCATCACAAGGCGCTCGAAAAGCTCGGCCTCCTGTTCAAGCAGGGAAAGATCGGAAAAAGCTATGTCGCGCTGGTTCAGGGCCGTCCGGCCGAAGACGAAGGGCTGATCGACCTGCCGCTCGGGCGCTTCGATCCGGCGCGCGGCTGGCGCATGAAGGTCGATCCTGCGGGCCAGCCGTCGCAGACGCGCTGGCGGCTGCTCGACGCGACGCGGGACGCGGCTTTTCTGGAGCTTTCTCCGCTCACCGGGCGCACCCACCAGCTGCGCGTCCATTGCGCGGCGACGGGCTTTCCGATTCTCGGCGATCCCGTCTATGGCGGCGGGGCGGGGGCGGGGCTGACGCTGCAGCTGCACGCGCGGCGGATCGAGATTCCGCTCTACAGGAACCGCGAGCCGGTCGCGGTCGAAGCGCCGCTTCCCGCCCATATGCGGGCGGCGCTCGCCGGGCTCGGCCTCAGGGGGCCCGCGGCGGCCTGACGGGCCGCGCCGTCAGTGCCCCACATGCCGGCGCACGGCGGCCTCGACCTCGGCCCGCTCGGCCGGCGTGAGCTTGGCGAGCTCGCCGTCGAGCCAGGGGTCCTTGATTCCGGCGGCCGAGGCCAGAATGTGCCATTTCATCGCCTCGACGACATTGCGCGGCGCGCCGCGCCCGGCGGCGAGAATGCGCGCGGCGCGGTTCTGCGCCACCGGATTGTCGCGCTCGGCGGCCTTCAGGAACAGCCGCGCGGCCGCGGCCTCGTCTTTCGGGACGCCGACGCCGTTGAACAGCATGATGGCGTATTCGACCTGCCCGGACAGGGTGTCCGTCTCGGCCGACTGGCGCATCAGGCGGGCGGCCTTGACGTCGTCCTTTTCGACGCCCGAGCCGTTGCGGTAGAGCACGCCGAGCGCATAGGCCGCGTCGCCGTCGCCGAGCGCGGCGGCCCGCGCGAAATAGCCCGCGGCCTTCGTGAAGTCGCGGGCGGGCACGTCGTCCTCGAGCGTCATGACGCCGAGATTGTAGAGCGCGCCGGCATGGTCCTGCGCCGCCGCCTTCTCGAACAGGCGGCGCGCCGCCTCGCGGCTCTTGTCCACGCCCTCGCCGTTGAGCGTCGCCACGGCGAGGCGGAAGGTCGCCTGGCGGTCGCCGCGCTCGCTCGCCAGCCGGTACCAGCGCGCCGCCTCGGTCGGGTCGCGGCGCACCGCGAGCCCCTGCGCGTAGAGTTCGCCGAGCAGCGTCATGGCCGCGGCGTCCCGGTCCTTCGCCTCGATGCGCTTCATCGCCTCGGCGAGCGCCGTGCCGTAATAGCCGCGCTGATAGGCGCCGAAGGCGAGGTCGAAGGCCGCGTCCGGCGCCGTCTGCGGCCTGTCGCGCGCGCCGGCCGGCGTCGCGCCGGCGAGCAGCGCCGCGACGCCGAGCGCCTTAAGCCCGGCCTGCATCATGAAGCCCCTGAAGCCTGGCGGCGTGCGCGCTTTCAAGCAGGGCCTGCGCCTCGGCGAAGGCCGCGGCGGGGCCGCGCGGATCGAGAAAGCCGGCTTCGCCCAGCGCGACGAAATCCGCGCCCGCCGCGACGAGCGGCGCGATCTCGGCGAGGCTCGCCGCATAGGCGACGCAGGGGACGGTGAAGATCTCCGCCCACCACGCGACGCGCTCCAGCACGGCCTCGGGCGCGCAGGCGTCGTCGGGCCCGCCGAACATCAGATAGTCGACGCCCATCTCGCCCGCCGTCATGGCGTCGTCGCGCCCGCCAAGCGCGCCGGCCCCGACGATGCGGTCGGGCTTCAGCGCCTTGAGCGCGCCGGCGAGATCGACGCCCGCCGCGCCGCGGCCGATCTGGCAGCCGTCGGCGCCGGAGCGGACGGCGAGCTGCGGATCGTCAGGCACGATGAGCGCGACGTCCTTGTCCTGCGCCAAGGGCGCGAGAGCGCGCACGATCCTTTTTGCGTCGGCGCCGGCGGCGCGCGCGTCGGGCCGGATCAGGACGCAGGCCGCGTCGCAGGCGTCCAGCGCGGCGCTGAGCGGGCCTGTGAAGCTGTCCGCCTCGGCGAGCGGGGGGGAGACGAGAAAGAAGCGGGGCGGGTCTTCGGTCATGGCCTCGACGAGCGACGGGGTGCGCGACGCGCCAAGCCTTAGCGCATCGGCGCGGCGCGATCCCGCTTTATTCCCTTTCTCACGCAAGCGTCAAAGCCGGCTTGTGGGCCCGATCCTTCCGTGCTACCGGCGGCGACCGAGGGAGAACTGATTATGGCGAATGGAAACGGATCGGAGCCGGCCAACGACGGGGCGCCGGCCATTAATGCGATGGTGCAGTACACGAAGGATTTCTCGTTCGAAAATCCGAACGCGCCGCGCTCGCTCGGGCCCCAGGAGAAGGCCCCGAACATCCAGATTCAGGTCAACGTCAACGCCAAGCAGGTCGGCGAGAGCGACTTCGAGGTGAACATTTTGCTCGAAGGCTCGGCCAAGATCGAGGCCGACACGCTGTTCACGTTCGAGCTCGACTACGCCGGCCTGTTCCGGCTCGTCAACATTCCGCAGACCGACCAGCACCCGGTGGTGATGATCGAATGCCCGCGGCTGCTGTTTCCCTTCGCCCGGCAGATCATCGCCGAGGCGGTGCGCGGCGGCGGCTTCCCGCCGCTCTACATCGACCCGATCGACTTCGCGGCGCTCTATCGCCAGCGCATGACCGAGATGGCGGCGCAGCAGCAGACGACGACCGCCTGAGGCGGCCGCGCCGCCTTCGACGCAGCTTTGACGACCAAAAGCGCCGCGGCCCTCCGCGGCGCTTTTTCACATGCGCCTGTTCACATTCACATGCGCCTGTTCACCTGCGCCTGTTCATCTGCGGCTTTGCCGGCGTCAGCGGGCCGCGGCCGGCGCGGGGCCGGGCTTTGCGCGGGCCGCGCCCTTGCGCTGCGGCGCCGAGGTCTCGGCGAACAGCTCGGCGAGCTTCTCGGTCATGGCCCCGCCAAGCTCCTCGGCGTCGACGATGGTCACGGCGCGGCGGTAATAGCGCGTCACGTCATGGCCGATGCCGATGGCGATGAGCTCGACCGGCGAGCGCGTCTCGATCTGCTCGATGATCCGGCGCAGGTGCTTTTCAAGGTAGTTGCCGGGATTGACCGAGAGCGTCGAATCGTCGACCGGCGCGCCGTCCGAGATCATCATCAAGATCTTGCGCTGCTCGGGGCGCGCCAGCAGGCGCTTGTGCGCCCAGTCGAGCGCCTCGCCGTCGATGTTCTCCTTCAAAAGCCCTTCGCGCATCATCAGCCCGAGCTGGCGGCGCGACCGCCGCCAGGGCGCGTCGGCGGATTTGTAGATGATGTGGCGCAGGTCGTTGAGCCGCCCCGGAGCTGCGGGCTTGCCGGCCTGAATCCAGGCCTCGCGCGACTGGCCGCCTTTCCAGGCCCGGGTCGTGAAGCCGAGAATCTCGACCTTGACGCCGCAGCGCTCAAGCGTGCGGGCGAGAATGTCGGCGCAGGTGGCGGCGACCGTGATCGGGCGCCCGCGCATCGATCCCGAATTGTCGATCAGCAGGGTAACGACCGTGTCGCGGAAGTCGGTGTCCTTTTCATGCTTGAAGGACAGCGGCTGCTGCGGGTCGATGATGACGCGGGGCAGGCGCGCCGGATCGAGCATGCCTTCCTCGAGGTCGAACTCCCACGCCCGGCTCTGCTGCGCCAGAAGCCGGCGCTGCAGCCGGTTGGCGAGGCGCGCCACCACGGCGGAAAGGTTCTGGAGCTGCTTGTCGAGATAGGCGCGCAGCCGTTCGAGCTCCTCCGGGTCGCACAGCTCCTCGGCCGCGACGGTCTCGTCGAAGCGGCGGGTGAAGGCCTTGTAGTCGAGCGCGGCGGGGTCGCCGCGCAGGGGCGCGGGCGGGCGGCGCGGATTGGCGGCCTGCTCGGACTCGGCGAAATCCGCCTCCTCCTCGAATTCGCCGGTCGGCGCCTCCGCGGTCTCGGCGTCGGCTTCGTCGAGCGCCTCGGCGTCGGCGTCGCTCTTTTCGACTTCGCGCATCTCGCCGGTTTCGTCGCGCTCGCCGGCCTCGCCCTCGACGTCGGCGTCGCCTTCGTCGGCCTCGTCGGTCGAATTCTCGTCGTCGTCCTGCGCGTCGTCGAAGCTCGCCTCGTCGAGCATTTCGAGCGAGGTCAGAAGCTTGTGCAGATGGTGGCCGAACGCGCGCTGGTCCTCGATCGAGGCGGAAAGCGCGTCGAGCTCGGAGCCGGCCTTGGCCTCGACCGTCTCACGCCACAGGTCGACAAGGCGCTGGCCGTGCCTGCCGGGCTTGCGGCCGGTCAGCCGCTCGCGCACGATCATGGCGAGCGCCTCTTCGATCGGGGCCTCGGCCTTCGTCGCCGCGTCGCCGTAGCGGGCCCTGCGGAAACGGTCGTCAAGCATGGCGTCGATGTTCCCGGCGACTCCCTCCATGCGGCGCGAGCCGAGCGCCTCGACGCGCGCCTGCTCGACCGCGTCGAACACCGAGCGCGCCGAGGCGAGCTGCGGCGACAGGCGCCGGTGCAGATCGTCATTGTGGCAGGCGAGGCGCAGCGCCATGGAGTCGCCCTGGCCGCGCAGGATCGCGGCCTCCTGCGCGTCGAGCTTGCGCGGCGGCTCGGGCAGCCGCGCCCGCGCCGTCCCGCCCGTGCGGATCACGCTCGGCCGCTCGGGCGCGAAGGCGACTTCGAGGGCGGGGGTGCGCGCCATGGCCCGCATGCAGCCGGCGACGGCGCGCTTGAACGGCTCCTGCGGAGCCTGCGCCTTCTGCGGCGGCTTCTGGTTGCTGGAGGACATGGCGCCCCGGTCTTCCGTTTCAGCTCATGACCACGTTGACCGCGCTTTCCGGCAGCTCCTTGCCGAAGCAGCGCTGGTAGAACTCGGCGACGAGCGCGCGTTCGAGCTCGTCGCATTTGTTCAAAAAGGTCACGCGGAAGGAGAAGCCGACGTCGCTGAAGATCTCGGCGTTCTCGGCCCAGGTGATGACCGTCCGCGGGCTCATCACGGTCGAAAGGTCGCCGGCGATGAAGGCGTTGCGGGTGAGGTCGGCGACGCGGACCATCCTGCCGATCTGGTCGCGGCTCTCCTTCGTCCGCTGGAACGACTTGACCTTGGCCAGCACGATGTCGGTCTCCTTGTCGTGCGGCAGATAGTTGAGCGTGGCGACGATCGACCAGCGGTCCATCTGGCCCTGGTTGATCTGCTGCGTGCCGTGATAAAGGCCCGAGGTGTCGCCGAGGCCGATGGTGTTCGTGGTCGAGAACAGCCGGAAGGCGGGATGCGGCCGGATGACGCGGCTCTGATCGAGCAGGGTGAGCCGCCCCGAGACCTCGAGCACGCGCTGGATCACGAACATCACGTCGGGGCGTCCGGCGTCATATTCGTCGAAGCAGAGGGCGATGTTGTTCTGCAGCGCCCAGGGCAGGATGCCGTCCCTGAACTCGGTGACCTGCTGGCCGTCCTTGAGCACGATCGCGTCCTTGCCGACAAGGTCGACGCGCGAGACATGGCTGTCGAGGTTGATGCGCACGCAGGGCCAGTTGAGCCGCGCCGCCACCTGCTCGATATGGGTCGACTTGCCGGTGCCGTGGTAGCCCGTGACCATCACGCGGCGGTTGCGCGCGAAGCCGGCCAGGATGGCGAGCGTGGTGTCGCGGTCGAACAGATAGTCGGGGTCGAGATCCGGAACGTGAGGGTCGCTGTCCGAATAGGCGGGGACCTCCATGTCGGTGTCGATGCCAAACACCTGCCGCACGGAAATCTTCATGTCCGGCAGGCCGGCGACGGCCGCGCCTTCATCGAGCGTTGCGGTTTGCATTCTCTCTCCGTTGGATTGCGGGGCGCCGCGCGGCCGTCACGGACGTCGCGCCGGCCGGCGGGTTCAAGGCCCGGATCCGGCCGGCCCGCCCGGGCGTCAGCCGCATCGGACCGAACTCAGATATTTATAGGCGCGGATGATCTCGCGAAGACGATCCTCGTTCGAACGGTCGCCGTTGTTCGCGTCGGGATGCAAGCGCTTGACCAGATCCTTGTAGCGCGCCTTGACCGCGGCGGCGTCGGCCGTGTCGTCGAGGCCGAGCACGCCCAGCGCGCGCAGGGCCGCGACGCCGTGGCGCGGCCGCTCGGGCTCGGCGCGAAAGCCGGCGCCGAACGCGCCGGCGCCCATGCCCGCCGGCGCGGCGTCGGCCGGCGCGGCGCCTGTCGTCCTTGCGCCGCCCATGGCCCAGGTCGGACGGTGGCCGGTCAGCGCGTCGCGCTGGTAGCGGGCCACGTCCTGCGTGCTCATACCATTGAAATAATTATAGTTGGCGTTGTATTCGCGGACATGGTCGAGGCAGAAGAAAAAATATTGTCCTTCGCGCAGCCGGCCCTGGGGCGCGCGGTGCAGCCCCGGCGCGGCGCAGCCCGGATGATCGCAGCGCGGCGCGTCGCGAACGGGCTCCTCCCGCGGCTCGGGCTTGACCCTGATGCGGTCGAAGAAGCGGGAGTTCAAATTCATAGCCGGCGCATTATGGGGTTCTTTGGAGTGGCCGCAAGCGCGGGGGCGGGGTAAAATGGCGACAGGGCCTCCGCCCGAAAGGATTGACTTTTCGGATCAGGCGGATGCGACGAACGGCCGTCGGGTTTGGCCCGGCGGCGTTATAGGCCCGGCCCGCTTGCGCGGAGCCGGCGGGAGACTTTCATGAGCGAGCACATGCCCGACGCCGCCGAGGCGTCCGTCGCCGAAGCGATCAAGGCCAAGCTGACCGCGGCCTTCGCCCCCCAGACGGTCGAGGTGGTCGACGAATCCCACAAGCACGCCAGCCACGCCCATGCCGTGACGCATCGCCCCGGGCGGGCGGGCCAGGCGGGCGCGACGCATTTCAAGGTGAAAGTGGTCTCGGCGCAGTTCTCCGGCAAGAGCCGCGTCGACCGCCACCGCGCGATCAACGCCGCGCTGGCGCATGAGCTCGACAACGGGGTTCACGCGCTCGCCATCGACGCCCGCGCCCCGGGCGAATAGGCCTCACGCCTCCACGGAACAGGGAGGGAGCCGGAGAGGGGCGGCGCGGCCTGCGCGGCAGGGTAGTGGGCCGGGCAGGGTAGTGGGCCGGGCAGGGTGGTGGGCCGAGCAGGACTCGAACCTGCAACCAGACCGTTATGAGCGGCCGGCTCTAACCATTGAGCTATCGGCCCGAAGCCGCGGCGGGCCGCGGGTCGGAGGGTCGCCAATACGGCTTTGCGCGGCGCGAGGCAATGGCCCCGCGCCGCGCGCCGGGCCTAGCGGGGCGCGCGCTTGGCCAGGATGCGCTGCAGCGTGCGACGATGCATGTTGAGCCGCCTCGCCGTCTCCGAGACGTTGCGCCCGCACAATTCATACACGCGCTGGATGTGCTCCCAGCGCACGCGGTCGGCCGACATCGGATTTTCCGGCAGTTCGGCCTTGTCGTGCTGGATCGCCATCAGGGCGTTGTAGATTTCGTCGGCGTCGGCCGGCTTGGCGAGATAGTCGAAGGCGCCGGACTTCACGGCGGTGACGGCGGTGACGATGTTGCCATAGCCCGTCAGGATCACGCCGCGCGCGTCGGGCCGCTTCGCCTTGAGCTCGGCGATGACGTCGAGCCCGTTGCCGTCGCCGAGCCGCATGTCGATCACGGCGTAGGCCGGCGCGCTCTGGGCGATCGCCTTCAGGCCCTCGGCGACCGACTCCGCGCAACGCACGTCGAAGCCGCGGCTCTCCATGGTGCGCGTCAGTCGCGTGAGAAACGGCTTGTCGTCGTCGACGATCAGGAGGGTGCGTTCGCCCTCCGCGGCGTCCGCCTCAACGCCTTGCCCGTTGTCCTCGTCCATCGCCTGCGCGGCTCCTTTGTTCTTGCGCGGTCGTTTTCTTGCGCAGCCGTTTGTCCTGCGTCGACGTCGCGCCGCCGCGGCGCCGGCCAGGATTCCCTGACGGACCTTAATGCGATACGGCGGCGGCGCCCATAGGGCTCATCTGGAACTCAGGGCGGCGCGGCCGCGTCGGCCTTCGGGCGGACGCCGCGCTCAAAAGCCGGCCGGCGCCATTCGACCCTGATCTGCGCGCCGGTCGCCGGAGGCGGCGCGTTCTGCGCGACGACCGTCGCGCCCGAGCGTTCGAGCAGCGTCTTCGCGATGAACAGGCCAAGGCCCAGGCCCTGTCCGTCCTCCGACTTGGCGCGCCGGTCGTTTCTGGTCGTGACATAGGGCGCGCCGACGCGGCTCATGACTTCGGGCGAGAAGCCCGGCCCGTCGTCGTCGATCGAGATGCGCACCGACGCCGCGTCCCAGCCCGCCTGGATGCGCACCTCGGAGGCGGCGAAGTCGATCGCGTTCTCGATCAGATTGCCGAGGCCGTAGAGGATGCCGGGGTTGCGCCGCGCCACCGGCTCGCGCCCGTCGCCGTGGATCTTCACGGCGATCCTGACGCCGAAGTCGCGCTGCGGCGCGACCACCTCCTCGATCATGACCGAAAGCCGCATCTCGTCGAGAAGATTGCCTTCGTCGTCGCCAAGCGAGGTCAGCTTGCCGAGAATCGAGCGGCAGCGCATCGCCTCCTGCGACAGCACGGCGACGTCCTCGGCGATCTGGCTGCCGGGCTCGGCCTGCCGCTCGAGATCCTTCGCGACGAGCGTAATGGTCGCGAGCGGCGTGCCGAGCTCATGGGCGGCGGCGGCCGCGAGCCCGTCGAGCTGGGTCAGATGCTGCTCGCGCGCGAGCACGAGTTCGGTCGCCGTCAGGGCGTCGACGAGCTTGCGCGATTCAAGCGCGACGAGCGAGGCGTAGATGGCGATGAAGCTGGCGCTCACCACATGGGCGGTCCAGACCCCGGCCGAATAGAGGATGGGCAGCTCGACGGTCTCGCCCGCGGCCCAGGGCAGGGGATAGTGGCTGAGGGTGAGGACGCTCGCCGCGCAGATGGTCAGGAAGGTCAGCGCCGTCGTCGTCCAGCCCGAAAGCGACATGGCCGAGACCATGATCGGGGCGAGAAACAGCATCGAGAAGGGGTTCTCCATGCCGCCCGTCAGATAAAGAAGGGCGGTGAGCTGGAGCACGTCATAGGCGAGCACGACCGCCGCCGGGCGCTCGTTCAGCCGGTCGACGCGGCCGTAGCGCAGCCGCAGCGCGACGTTCAGCGCCGCCGAGACGGCGACGACCGCAAGGCACGACAGCAGCGGCAGCCTGAAGCCGAGCGCGAAATAGGTGAAGATCACCGCCACGGCCTGGCCCGCGAGCGCGAACCAGCGCAGGCGCACCAGAGTGTCGACATGAAGCCGGCGCTGGCGGCCGCCGAAGCTTGCGTCGAGAAGCGCCGTCATCGGGCCGCCGGCGCCGCGGCGCGCGCGCGGCGCAAACGGGTCTTGCGCCGCAGGGCCGCGCCGGGCGTCCAATACAGGCCTCTCCGTGCAGGCGAAGGCGCCGTAACACCAAGGTAATAAGGCGTAAATTCAGGCAACTGGAACGACCTGTCTGTGTTTATGGTAGGCGCCCAAAGCTTAGCGATTGAGCGGACGAAAAGCCCAAAGACGCGGCGAATACGGGCTTTTCAAACTGTGTACGCGGGAGCACATGTCTAATAAAAGCGCAATTTACTCTGTTTGGGTTGTTTTGTCGCAGTCCCGCGCGCGCCTATGATCCGCCTCCCTGGCCTGTCTCGGCCAGATCAGGGGAGCGCCTCATGGGCGGCGCCAACAGTTCGAGTGAAGAGAGCGGTCAATGCCTCCTTTTGCCTACGAATTGCACGAAATCTCGCACTTCGCCCTGGCGCCGGCGCGCGCGATGACGGACTTCGCCCAGCTTTGGCTCAAGAGCCCGGCCAATCCCTTCTCCTACACCCATGTCGGCAAGAAGATGATGGCGACCGTGGAGCTGTTCGAGCGGCTCACGCGGCGCTACGGCAAGCCCGGCTTCGGCTTCGAGGCGACGCTGGTCGGCGGCAAGCCCACGCCGATCGTCGAGCGCGTCGTCTGGGAGAGGCCCTTCTGCCGGCTGATTCGATTCGAGCGTCAGTTCGACGGCGGCGACGCCCCGCAGCAGGCGAAGCTGCTCATCGTCGCGCCGCTTTCGGGCCATTACGCGACGCTGCTGCGCGGCACGGTCGAGGCCTTTCTGCCCTTCTATGACGTCTATGTCACCGACTGGGCCGACGCGAAGACGCAGCCGCTTTCGGCCGGCCGGTTCGACCTCGACGACTATATCGACTATCTCGTCGGCGTCTGCGGCCATCTGAGCAAGACCCATGACGGGCTCGACCTGCACACGCTCGGCGTCTGCCAGCCGGCGGTGCCGCTGTTTGCCGCCGTCGCCCTGATGGAGGCCGAGGACAGCCCGCACAGCCCCGCCTCGATGACCCTGATGGGCGGGCCGATCGACACGCGGCGCAGCCCGACCAAGGTCAACAAGCTCGCCGAGGAGCGCGGCTGCGACTGGTTCAAGCAGCATTGCATCAGCGCCGTGCCGCTCGGCTATCGCGGCGCCGGGCGCGAGGTCTATCCGGGCTTCCTGCAGCTCGCGGGCTTCATGGGCATGAACCTCGACCGGCACGTCAACGCCCATCTCGAGCTCTTCAACCATCTCGTCGAGGGCGACGGCGATTCGGCCGAAAAGCATCGCGAATTCTACGACGAATATCTGTCCGTGCTCGATTTGACGGCCGAATTCTATCTCCAGACCGTCGACACGGTGTTCGTCAGGCATCGCCTGCCCAGGGGCGAGATGACCCATCGCGGCGTCAAGGTCAATCCGGCCGCGATTCGCCGCACCGCGCTCCTGACCGTCGAGGGCGAGAACGACGACATTTCCGGCGTCGGCCAGACGCTCGCCGCCCATGATTTGTGCGTCAACCTGCCGGACTCCATGAAGGCCAACTATCTCCAGGAGAAGGTCGGCCATTACGGCGTGTTCAACGGATCGCGCTTCCGCAACCAGATCGTGCCGCGCGTGCTCGACTTCCACGCGGCCGGCGACACGGCGGCGGCGCGCATGCTTTCGGTGGTGTGAGCCTTTCGCCCGACGCGGACGGGCGAAAGGCCGCCGGCGCGCGTCAGGCGGGTCTCAGCCCAGCGAAGCTTGCGCCGGACGCAGACGTCTTGAAATCTTTCGTCCCGACGCGCGGAAGGCGGCGAGAAGCTGCGCCTTGAGCGGCGCATGAAGCGCGGCGAGCGGCAATCCCGCCAGGACCGAAAGGACGACGGCGCCGGAGAAGACGGCGGCCATCTTGGCGCCCGCCCCCACATGATCGCCGATCATCGCCGCGATCATGAGCGCGAGCGGAAAATGCAGCAGATAGATCGGCAGCGTCGCGGCGGAGCCGAAGCGAATCGCCTTTTCGCCCCGTGCGAGGAGGCGCTCGAACCCGCCCGAGAGGGCGGTCGCCCCGACGAGATGAACGCAGACGAGGACGCCGACCAGGTTCTGCCAGAGGAAATTGTCGGCGTAGCCGAGCGAGCCCTCGACGAACGGCGCGCCCAGAAGCCCTTCTCCCGCCGCGCGCAGAAGGGCGCCGACATGCAGCGTCTTGAGGCCGACGATGAGCGCTGGCCCCGCGAGAAACAGCCCGATCGCCGTTCGCCGCGGCAGGCGGATCGACGCGCGCCTGTCGTAGATCAGGGCGCCGAGAAGCCAGACGGGCATTAGCAGCAGGATCTTCGGCCCGGCCGCGAGGGCGAGCGCGGCGACGATCCATGGCCGAAGGGCGCGGCTCGAAAAGATGAAACCGGCGAAGATCGCATAATACCAGGCTTCAAAGCCGAGCGACCAGGCCGGCACGTTTGACAGCGGAACGATCGACTGGAGCCAGGTTTCGTTCAGGAACAGCGCCGAGGCGAGAAGCCGCCATGCCGGATGGTCGAACTGCAGCACCGACCCCCAGCCCTCATAGGCGGACGGCGAGACCCAGCGCCCGGCCGCGTCGATCAGCGGCGTCAGGACGAGCGCCGGCACGAGCACGACCCACAGGCGGGACAGGCGGGAGGCGGCGAACAGCGAAAGATCGCGCTCCCGACAATGGGCGACATAGGCGATGACGAGGCCCGACAGGACGAAAAAGCCCATGACGGCTTCCTCGCCGAAGCGTGGATAGGCGTAGCTTCCGCCAAAATGAGGGTCGCCGACGACATGAGAGGCGACGACCGTCAGCGCCGCGAGCAGCCGAAAAAGGTCGAGATAAAGGGAAAATCCGAGCGCCATGAGCGTCTCTAACCCGCCAAATGAATGACGGAGATGGTCAGGCGTTATTATAAAGACGTCAATCGAAAGGGGCCGGACTTTTTGACGCATGCGTTCGGGCGGGCCGACCCGGGGCTCGTCCGCCCGCGGCGGGGACGAAGGCCGAAGCTTCGATTTGCGTTTCGCAAAGGGACGGCGCATCGCGCCGGTGCGCGCTTGCGCCGGATGGGCTAAGCTTGCGGCCATGCCGCTGCGCAGGATTTTTCCTTTCGCGCGTCCCGAGCCGGAGCGCGCTTTCATCGACGTCATCCATGGGGGCGAGACCTATCGCGTCGCCCTGCGGCGCTCCGCGAGCGCCCGCCGCTTCACCCTGCGCGTGCGCGCCGGGCCGCGCGACGTGGTGCTGACCGTGCCGGCGCGCGCCCGCTGGGGCGAGGTGCGCTCCTTCGCCGAGCGTCATGCGGCCTGGGTCGATCTCAAGCTGCGCCAGCTGCCGCGCTCGACGCCGTTCGAGCCCGGCGTCCTCATCCCGCTGCGCGGCGAGCCTCATCTTGTCGCGCTGTCGCCCCTGCCGCGCGGCAAGGGGCCGGTGATGCGCGCGCCGCCTTCGCCCGAGGGCGGGCCGGCGCGCCTGTTCGTCGGCGGCGAGCCGGCGTTCGCGGCGCGGCGGCTGCGCGATTTTCTGACGAAGGAGGCGCGGCGCGACCTCGAATCGGCCGTCGCGCGCCATGCGGCGCGGCTCGGCGTCACGCCGCGCCGCATCTCGATCAGGGACACGGCGACGCGCTGGGGCTCATGCTCGGCGGCGGGCGCGCTGAATTTTTCGTGGCGGCTCATTCTCGCGCCGCCGCCGGTGCTCGACTATCTCGCCGCCCATGAGGTCGCGCATCTCGTGCACATGAACCATTCCAAGGCGTTCTGGAACGTGGTGGCCGGGCTCGATCCCGCCTATGAGGAGGCCGAAGCCTGGCTGCGGCGCGAGGGGCGAGGGCTGCTGCGTTTCGGCGTCGCGGAGGGCGCGGGCTAGGTTTTCGCGGCGCGCCGGGCGCAAAGCCGCGCGCGCCGACGGTTGGAGAGCCGCTGCGGGGCGGCGCTCTCGGCGCCGTCGCCGGCGCGCCGCGGATCAGGCGCAAGCCTCAGGAAGGGAGGCGTCAGGAAAAGAAGCGTCGGACGGCGCGAAAAGCAAAAGCCCGATCGGGGCTGATCGGGCTTTGCGCGAAAACCTTGCGCCGATCGGGCGAACGGCTCAGCCTTCGGCCTGCTTCTTGAGGATCGCGCGCTTCAGCGCGCGGGCGCCGATCGAAAGCTCCTCGTCGTTCGCCTTGACGAGAAACGCGTCGATGCCGCCGCGATGCTCGACCGTGCGCAGCGAGGCCGCGGCCACGCGAAAGCGCAGCTTGCGCTGCAGCGTGTCGGACAGAAGCGTCACGTTGCAGAGGTTCGGCAGGAAGCGCGTCCGCGTCTTGCGGTTCGAATGGCTGACCAGATTGCCGGTCTGCACGGCCTTGCCGGTCAATTCGCAGCGGCGGGACATCGCAGTTTTCCTCTTTAAAATTCCAACGCGGCGGGCTCGCGGCCCGGCCGGACCTGCGCATCATCTTTCAATGCGGCGGTGAAGCCGCAGGACATAAAGCGCGCTCGCCGCCGCGTCAAGACGCCGCCGCGCGCCGCGCCCGGGGCGGGCCGCCGCCGTAAGGTTAAAGGCGCTTTAACCCGCCCCCGCTAATTTGCCCCGGCCCGGCGCGCAAGCGCGTTCGGGCGAACATGTTCGGCGGGGAGCTGCGGGGAGCCTATGCGGACGACGACAAGCATGACGGGGCTCGACGTCATTCCCGAACAGCTTCGGGCCTTCGCGGCGCGGCGCGGCGCCGAGCTCGCCGGCCTCGCCATTCTCGGCGCCTGCGCCTGCGCCGTCGCCGCCCTGCTGACATGGTCGGTCGAGGATCCGAGCTTCAACCATGCCACGCCGGGGCCGGTGCGCAACCTGCTCGGCGCGCCGGGCGCGGTCACGGCCGATCTCCTGATGCAGATGTTCGGCGTCGCCGTCGTCGCCGTCCTCACGCCGCCGGCGCTGTGGGGCGTGCGGCTTCTCACCGCGCGGCGGCTCGAGCGCCCGGGGGCGCGCGTCGGCCTCTGGGCCGCGGGCTCGCTGCTTTCGGCCTGCGTCGCCGCGCTGCTGCCGGCCACCGCGCGCTGGCCGCTGCCGACCGGCCTTGGCGGCGTCTTCGGCGACGGGCTCGTCGCGCTGCCGCGCATGCTGCTCGGGGGCGTTCCCTTCGTCATGGGCGCGGTCGGGATCGCCTGCGCGCTCGGCGCGATGTTCGCCCTGTCGGCGAGCGTCACGCTGCGCGACCGGCTCGACGACGAGGAGGACGAGGATGAGGAGCCGCTGTCGCTGCGCCGCGCGCCCGCCGAGGAGGGCGGCCCCGGCTTCGCCATGATCGCGCTGGGCGCGCTCATCCATGGCTTTCTTTCGCTCAAGGGCGTCGTCGCGCGCGAGATCGCAAGGCGCCGCGCCGCGAGAACGCCGGCGCTGAAGCCCGCGCCCTGGCGCACCGCGCCGCAGTTCGCGCAGCGCGACTTCGATCCGCCCTTCGCCGCCTTCGACTTCCCCTCCGACGACGCCCCGGCGCCAGCCCCGCGCGTGCTCGCCGCCGCCGGCGGCGCGGACTGGAGCGAGGAGCGCGAAATCGCCGAGCCGCAGTTCGACGCCACCGCCTATGCGCCGCCCGCGACGCGCGCCGCCGCGCGCCACAAGAAAGGCGCCGCGCCGCGCCGCGAGCCCGCCTATGAAGACCGCTACGAGCCCGCGGGCTTCGAGTCGCGCCGCCAGAACGCGCGGGGTCAGGACGCGCAGCGTTTCGAGACGCGGGCGTTCGACGCGCAAAATTTCGAGGAAAAGGAGTTCGACGCGGGGGATTTCGACGCGGGCGAGCAGGATTTCGCGCCGGCTTTCGCCGCCGAACCGCCTGCGCCGCCGGCCCGGCCGGCCGCGCCGCCCGCCGGCCGCGCCGCGCCGCCCGGAGCCCGAGGCCGCGCCGCGCCGCATGGTGACGCCCGCCGCCGAGCCGCCGCGCCCGGCGCGCGCGCCCGCGCCGAAACGGGACGCGGACGGGCGCCGCGCGGCGACTATGAGCATCCGCCCCTCGCCATGCTCGCCGAGCCGAAGCGGCTCGCCGTCGGCCAGATGACCGAGGACGCGCTCTCCCAGAACGCCCGCCTGCTCGAGGGCGTGCTTGAGGATTTCGGCGTCAAGGGCGAGATCATCAACGTCCGCCCCGGCCCCGTCGTGACGCTTTATGAGCTTGAGCCCGCGCCCGGCATCAAGAGCAGCCGCGTCATCGGCCTCGCCGACGACATCGCCCGCTCGATGTCGGCGATCTCGGCCCGCGTCGCCGTGGTGCAGGGGCGCAACGCCATCGGCGTCGAGCTGCCGAACCAGCGCCGCGAGACGGTGTTTCTGCGCGAGCTGATCGGCTCCGAGGATTTCGAGCAGTCGAAGCACAGGCTCGCCATCGCGCTCGGCAAGACCATCGGCGGCGAGCCGATCATCGTCGATCTCGCGCGCATGCCGCATCTGCTCGTCGCCGGCACCACCGGCTCGGGCAAGTCGGTCGCGATCAACACCATGATCCTGTCGCTGCTCTACAGGATGAAGCCGGAGGAATGCCGGCTCATCATGGTCGATCCGAAGATGCTCGAGCTGTCCGTCTATGACGGCATTCCGCATCTGTTGACGCCCGTCGTCACCGACCCGAAGAAGGCGGTGGTGGCGCTCAAATGGGCGGTCCGCGAAATGGAGGACCGCTACAAGAAGATGTCGAAGCTCGGGGTTCGCAACATCGACGGCTTCAACGCGCGGGTTGGAGAGGCGGCGGCGCGCGGCGAGACCCTGACGCGCACCGTGCAGACGGGCTACGACCGCGAGACCGGCGAGGCGATCTATGAGCACGAGCCCATGGAGCTGACCCCGCTGCCCTTCATCGTCGTGATCGTCGACGAGATGGCCGACCTGATGATGGTCGCCGGCAAGGACATCGAGGGCGCGATCCAGCGCCTCGCGCAGATGGCCCGCGCCGCCGGCATCCATCTCATCATGGCGACGCAGCGCCCCTCGGTCGACGTCATCACCGGCACCATCAAGGCCAATTTCCCGACCCGCATCTCCTTCCAGGTCACGTCGAAGATCGACAGCCGCACCATTCTGGGCGAGCAGGGGGCCGAGCAGCTGCTCGGCCAGGGCGACATGCTCTACATGGCGGGCGGCGGACGCATCTCGCGCGTGCACGGGCCCTTCGTGTCGGACGGCGAGGTCGAGCGCATCGTCGGCCATCTCAAGGCGCAGGGCGAGCCGCAATATCTCGAAGCCATCACCAATGACGAGGAGCCGGGCGAGGGCGAGGACGGCGGCGCCGCGCCCGGAAGCATGGACGCCGAGGAGCAGGGCGACCTCTACGACCGCGCCGTAGCCATCGTGCTGCGCGACCGCAAATGCTCGACGAGCTACATCCAGCGCCGGCTTTCGGTCGGCTACAACAAGGCCGCTTCGCTCGTCGAGCGCATGGAGCAGGAGGGCGTGGTCGGCGCGCCGAACCATTCCGGCAAGCGCGCCATTCTCGTCGGCGGCGGCGTCGACCGCGGCGCCTTCGACCTCGCCGCCGAAGGCTAGCCGCGCCTATTGAACTTGTATCGGGATGTAGGTCGCGTTGTTGTCGCGCAGCGTGTCAGCGGGGACCTTGCCGTCGATGTCGACGATCGCGCCGAGCCAGTATTGGCCAGGCGCAATGTCCTTCGGGATGACGAGCGTCTTGAGCCGCGTGTCGACGCGGTCGCGGGCGAGCGTCATGTAGCCATAGGCGAGCGTCCGGTCTGTTTTCGAGATGTAGTCGTTGGTCGACAGCATCCATCCGACCGGAACGGTCTGCGTCGACTTGCCGCCGTTCTCGAAAGTGAACTCCGCCTGAAGCGTCTGGCCCCTGTTGACCACATAGCCCCATTCGCGCCGCACCATGAAGGGCGGCAGCGGCTGGCCCGCAAGGTCGAGCAGCTCGGTGTGCTTGTGGACCGAATACTCGCCCTCCGCGGCCGACGAGATTTTGGATCTCATGCGCTGACCTCTGAAGTCGGGCGGCGCCGGACCGCGCCGCCGCAGAAGGCTAGCATGAGCCACGCCGTTCCTCCTGTGCGTTCCGGGACGGCGCGCCCGGGCGGGCGGGCCGGCGGCCGCGCGCTAACAAACTGTTTTTGCGCGTTTTACGCGAAACTCTGCCCCTTGCGGCGAAAATGCTCTAGAAAGCGCCTGTCAACAGGATCGAAGGGCGGCGCGGCCGCCTCCCGGGATGTGGTTCATGATGCGCAAGCAAGCCTTCGTCGTCGCGCTGGGTGTTTTTGTCGCCGCGCCCTTCCAGGTCCCGGTCGCCGCGGCGCAGGGCGCGCAGCCGGCGCAGAAGACGCAGAAAAGCGCGCCGGCGCAAAAGCCCTTCACGCCGATGGATCCGCTCGTCGCCATCCAGAAGGCCAACGACTATTTCAATTCGGCGACGACCATGATCGGCGATTTCGTGCAGATCGGCCCGGACGGGCGCAGGTCCGAAGGCAAGGTGTTCGTGCAGCGCCCGGGCAAGCTGCGTTTCGAATATGCGCCGCCGGCGACGCTCGAAATCGTCGCGGACGGGCTTTCGGTGGCGATCCACGACCGCAAGACCGGGACCAAGGACGTCTATTTCATCAGCCAGACGCCGCTGAAGTTCCTGCTGAAGGACAAGGTCGACCTCAACAAGGACGTGCGCGTCGTCAATGTGGCGAGCGATCCGAACTCGGTCGTCATCCAGGTCGAGGATCAGGCGACCTTCGGCGGCACGTCCGAGATCAAGCTTATTTTCGACGCCGCCAAGTTCCAGCTCAAGCAGTGGCAGGTCACGGACCCGCAAGGTTACGAAACGGTAATCTCCCTGTTCAATGTCGATCTGAGCAAGCAACCGGATCCGAACATCTTCCAGCTTACCCAGGAACGATTGCCGAACACAAATAATTGAGGCTCCGTTTCTCGCGTTCGGGCTCTTGCATCGGCGGGGCGCGCGCATATCTTAGGCCCATGTGAGCGACACACCGTCAGGCGTAATCCCCCGCTTCGCCTGCCGGGCCGCTGGTCCCCCTCCCAGCGTTTCGCTCCTAAGGCGTCCGGCGCAAGCCGGACGCCTTTTCATTTGGAGCCGCCGGGTCGGCGCCGGCCCGCGCCGCCGTCACAGCCGATAGGGGCTTGCGGCGCAAGCTCGGCCATGGTCAATCGCGCCTCATGCGCCTGACCCTCTCCACATGGAACATCAATTCCGTCCGCCTGCGCATCGATCTCGTCGCGCGCTTTCTCGCCGAAAACGGGCCCGACATCCTGTGCCTGCAGGAGACGAAGTGCCGCGACGCGGAATTTCCGCTCGCGGCCTTCACGAAGCTCGGCTATCCGCATGTCGCGATCAACGGCCAGAAGGGATATCACGGCGTGGCGGTGGTCTCGCGCCTGCCGCTCTTTGACGTCGACCGGCGCGGCTTCTGCGACAAGGGCGACGCGCGCCATCTCGCCGTGAGCGTCAGGCCGGAGGGCGCGCCGCAGCCGGTCCGGCTGCATAATTTCTACGTGCCGGCGGGGGGCGACGAGCCCGATCCGCTGATCAATCCGAAATTTGCGCACAAGCTCGCCTTCCTCGACGAGATGGCGCGATGGGCGGCCGAGGACGGACTCGCGGCCGGCGACGCCGTGCTCGTCGGCGACCTCAACATCGCGCCGCTCGAAACGGACGTCTGGAATCACAAGGCGCTGTTGCGGGTCGTCAGCCACACGCCGGTCGAGGTCGACAAGCTCAGGATCGTGCGAGAGGCGGGCCCCTGGGTCGACGCCATGCGCGTCCATGTGCCGCCGCATGAGAAGCTCTTCACCTGGTGGAGCTACCGCGCGCGCGACTGGGAGCAGTCCGACCGCGGCCGCCGCCTCGACCATGTGTTCGTGAGCGAAAGCCTCGCGCCGCGCCTTTCGGGCGTCAGCGTGCTCAAGGAGGCGCGCGGCTGGGAGCGCCCGTCCGACCACACGCCGGTGCTGGCGACGTTTGATTTCTGAGGGCGGCGGCCGGCTTAGGGCGTCGGCTGCGGCCGGCTCCACAGGCGGTCGAGTTCGTCGACGAAGCCCGAGAGGCGCGCGGCGAGAGTCTGGCGCAGCCGCTCGGCGCTTTCGGGATATTCGGTCAGGACGCGCCGGAACATCTGCTGGGTGACGCGCAGCACGCTCGTCGGCTCGCGCGCGATGGCGGTCGCGGGCCGCTTGGTTTCGGTGAGGAGCGCGATCTCGCCGATCAGCGCCGGCGGGCGGAAAATGCGCGAGGCCGAGCCGTCTCCGGCCGAATCGAGCGCGACCGAGCCCGACATCACGACGAAGCCGCCGCTCGACGGCTCGTCGCGCCGGAACAGGATGTCGCCGGCGCGAAACGTCTTCGACTCGGCCGAGAAGGCGAGCAGACGCAGCGCGTCGGGCGAAAGCGCCGCGAACACCGGATTGCGGGCGAGCTTGGCGACGTCGTCTTCGAGGGCCATGGCGCGCTCCTGCGGCAGGGTTCAGGGCACGAGCTTGTAGCCGCCCGCCTCGGTGATGAGAAGCTGCGCCTTGGCCGGGTCGCGCTCGATCTTCTGGCGCAGGCGGTAGATATGCGTTTCGAGCGTGTGGGTGGTGACGTTGGAGTTGTAGCCCCACACCTCGCGCAGCAGCACGTCGCGCACCACCACGTTCTGGCCGGCGCGGTAGAGATAGCGCAGGATCGCCGTCTCCTTTTCGGTGAGGCGGATCTTCTCGCCCTTTTCATTGACGAGGAGCTTCGCGCCCGGCTGGAAGGTGTAGGGGCCGATGCGGAAGGTGGCTTCCTCGTTCGTCTCATGCTGGCGCAGATGCGCGCGCATGCGGGCGAGCAGCACCGCGAAGCGGAACGGCTTCGTCACATAATCATTGGCGCCGGCTTCGAGGCCCTGCACCGTGTCCTGGTCGGAATCCTGGCCGGTCAGCATGATGATCGGATTCTTGAAGCCTTCCTCGCGCATCTTGCGCACGGCCTCGCGCCCGTCCATGTCGGGCAGGCCGACGTCCATGATGACGAGGTCGGGCGTCTCCTGCCGCGAGGCCGAAAGCGCGCCCTGCGCCGAATCGGCGTGGACGGCCGAAAATTCGTCATGCAGCGAAAGCTGCTCGGCGAGCGCGGCGCGCAGGTCCGGATCGTCGTCGGCGATAAGAATTTTCATGACTTGCGGCATAAAGGCCCCCGAACTGTTGTCCTCCGCAGCCTCTCGCGTCATGCGCCAGCGCCACGCCTTGGGAAATTATCCGTTATTTATATGGGTTTGCCGGAGGTGAACGCCAGAGCTTGCCGGCGCGTCGCGCCCCTGCGGCCTCGAGTCGAGACAGAATCCGCCGTAAAATATGAACGCGACGTCACAATCACGCAAATCCGGGCCTCGTCGCGCGCCCCGGCGCGGACAATTTCCGGGCGCGGCGGCGGATTCCCCGCCTCTGGCGCAACTTTTGGAAGAAAAATGACGCATTTCCCGACATGCGCGTGCGCCGCCTTTCCAAAAGGAAAGCTGAAGCCCGATCCGGGGCGAAAGCCTAAAATTTTGTCCATGCGGACTCTTCGGCATGTTTTTCGGCGGGGCGCCGGCGAATGAGCCGCCGGTTTCGGGCTGAACATGCGCCCGCCGGCGCCGTGCGGCGCCTTGCGGCGACAAAGACGCCGCGCGGCCTCGCCGGCCCGGCGGAAGGCCGGCTGCGCGCGGGCGGGCTCGTTCTGCGCTGCGCGCTTGGCTCGGGCGGCGTCTCGCGCGCCAAGCGCGAGGGCGACGGCGCCTCGCCCGCCGGAAGCTTCAGGCTTCTTTACGGCTATTACCGCGCCGACCGGCTGCGGCGGCCGCGCACGGCCCTGCCCCTGCGGGCGATGGGCGCGCGGGACGGCTGGTGCGACGATCCCGCGCACCCCGCCTACAACCGGCCCGTGCGGCTGCCGTTCGCCGCGTCGTGCGAGTCGATGCGGCGCGAGGACGGGCTTTATGACCTCGTGCTCGTGCTCGACTACAATCTGCGCCCGCGCCGCAGGGGGCGCGGCAGCGCCATTTTCCTGCATTGCGCGCGCGAGGACTTTTCGGCGACGCAGGGTTGCGTCGCCCTCAGGACGCACGATCTTTTGCGCCTGCTGCCGCGGCTTTCGGGGGGCGCCGTCCTGACCATCGCGTGAAACGGGGCTTGCGCCATGGGCGCGCCGGCCGGGTCCGGCGCCTTGGCGGCCGCCGTCCTGAACACGGCGCCTGGCGGCCGGCGGCGGAAGCTTCGCCGCGTCATGACCGGCCGTCGGATCTTCGGGTCTTCATGCCGACCTCGAACGGCCAGCGCATGGGCGAGCCTGGGTCATTTGAAGGGCGTTACGCGCTGAAAGACCGAAAATGCGGCGGCTCCGCCTAAAAATAAAGTATATAACAGGCTTTGAATCCAGCCTGCGCCAGGATTTTCACCTCATGCCGCGGCATAGACGGAATCTATGCGAACTCAATTGCCCTAACTCTCTTTTTTGACCTTTGGCGCGCGTCTGCGCCATTTTTGCTTTGTTTCGTGTGCGCCGGCGCGGCCTCAGCCTGCGCGGCCGCGCCGGCGTTTGGCGGTTCAGCCCCTCCTAGGGCTTCGGCCGAGAGCCAAACAGCGCGCTGCCGACGCGCACATGGGTCGCGCCGAGCTGGATCGCCAGAGCGAAATCGCCGCTCATGCCCATGGAGAGCTCCTTCAGCCCGTTGCGCGCCGCGATCTGGCCCAAAAGCGCGAAATGAGGCGAGGCCTGCTCGCCGACAGGCGGAATGCACATGAGCCCGCGCACGTCGAGCCCGTGGTCGTCGCGGCAGCGGCGGACGAAGGCGTCAGCCTCCTGCGGGAGGACGCCGGCCTTCTGCGGCTCGGCGCCGGTGTTGACCTGAACGTAAAAGCGCGGGCTTGCGCCGAGCTTGCGCGTCTCAAGCGCCAAAGCGGCGGCGATCTTGTCGCGGTCGACGGTCTCGATCACGTCGAAGAAGGCCGCCGCCTCCGGCGCCTTGTTCGACTGCAGCGGGCCGATCAGGCGAAGCTCGGCGTCCGGAAAATCGCGGCGCAGGGCCGGCCATTTCTCCATCGCCTCCTGCACCCGGTTCTCGCCGAAGACGCGTTCGCCGGCTTCGAGCAGGGGGCGGACGTCTTCGGCGGGAAAGGTCTTCGAGACGCAGGTCAGCGTGACGCTTTCGGGGGCCCGGCCGGCGTCGCGCGCGGCGCGCGCGATCTCCTCGCGCAGCGCCCTGAGGCGGGAAAGCACGTCCGGGGAATCGGCGGCCGTCGGTTGCAAAGCGCAAGCCTTTCGTTCACATGAAACAGGCTGGTCTGGCGCGGGGCCTTTATGGCTCCGGCGACCTTCACGCGCGCGACCCTAGAGCGAAACCGTCCCGACCGGAATCGGGATTTCGTTCTGGCCCGGGCGTTCTCACGCGCCGGCTTCGTCCGAAGGGTCCGCAGCTTTTCGGGCCGGCGCTTCAATGCGGCACGCGGCCCGTCTCGATCGCGGGCGCGACAGTCAAGGCGGCTTTCGGGAGACGATGGACTTCGAGCGCTACAACGCCCGCGAGACGGAGCCGAAATGGCGGGAGATCTGGGAGCGGGCGGCGATCTTCGCCCTCGCCAACGACGACCCGCGCCCGAAATATTATGTGCTTGAAATGTTCCCGTATCCGTCCGGGCGCATCCACATGGGCCATGTGCGCAATTACGCCATGGGCGACGTGATCGCGCGCTACAAGCGGGCGAAGGGGTTTGGCGTGCTCCACCCCATGGGCTGGGACGCCTTCGGCATGCCGGCCGAAAACGCCGCCATGCAGAACAGGACGCATCCGGCCGCCTGGACCTACGCCAACATCGACGCCATGCGGGCGCAGCTCAAGTCCATGGGCCTGTCGCTCGACTGGTCGCGCGAGATCGCCACCTGCGATCCGTCCTATTATCGCCACCAGCAGAAGATGTTTCTCGATTTCCTGAAGGCCGGCCTCGTCGACCGCAAGAAATCGAAGGTGAACTGGGACCCGGTCGACCGCACCGTCCTCGCCAATGAGCAGGTGATCGACGGGCGCGGCTGGCGCTCGGGCGCGCTCGTCGAGCAGCGCGAGCTGACGCAGTGGTTCTTCAAAATTTCGGATTTCGCCGACGACCTGCTGTCGGCGCTCGACGGGCTCGCGCGCTGGCCCGAGAAGGTGCGCCTGATGCAGGCGAACTGGATCGGCCGCTCGGAGGGCCTGCTCGTGCGCTTCGAGCTCGCGGGCGGGGCGGGCGAGGTCGAGGTCTACACGACCCGGCCCGACACGCTGTTCGGCGCGAAATTTCTCGCGCTCGCCGCCGACCATCCGCTCGCCGCAGCCTGCGCCGCGACGGATCCGGCGCTCGCCGACTTCGTCGCCGAGTGCCGGCGCCGCGGCGCCTCGACGGCGGCGATCGAGACGGCCGACAAGAAAGGCTATGACACCGGGCTCAGGGTCCGCCACCCCTTCGACGAGACCTGGCTGCTGCCGGTCTATGTCGCCAATTTCGTGCTCATGGATTACGGGACGGGCGCGATCTTCGGCTGTCCGGCGCATGACCAGCGCGACCTCGATTTCGCCAACGCCTACGGCCTCGGCGCGACGCCGGTGATCCTGCCGCCGGGCGAGGACCCCGAAACCTTCGCGGTCACGACCGAAGCCTATGACGGCGAAGGCGCGCTCTATCATTCGCGCTTCCTCGACGGGCTCAGCGTCGAGGCGGCCAAGGAGGACGTGGCGCGCCGGCTCGAAGCGCGCCTGATCGACGGCCGCCCGCAGGCGAAGCGCCAGGTCAATTTCCGCCTGCGCGACTGGGGCGTGTCGCGCCAGCGCTACTGGGGCTGCCCGATCCCGATCATTCACTGCCCGTCCTGCGGGGCGGTCCCTGCGCCGGACGCCGACCTTCCCGTCGAGCTGCCGCCCGACGTCAGCTTCGACGCGCCGGGCAATCCGCTCGACCGGCATCCCACGTGGAAACATGTGACATGCCCGAGCTGCGGCGGCGAGGCGACGCGCGAAACCGACACCATGGACACGTTCGTCGATTCGTCGTGGTATTTCGCGCGCTTCACCGACCCATGGCTCGCCGAAGCGCCGACCGACCCGGCCATGATCGGCAAATGGCTGCCCGTCGACCAGTATATCGGCGGAGTCGAGCACGCCATTCTGCATCTGCTCTATGCGCGTTTCTTCACCCGCGCCATGCAGGCGACCGGCCACGCCGGCGCGCTGAAGGAGCCGTTCTCGGGCCTCTTCACGCAAGGGATGGTGGTGCATGAGACCTATCGCGCGCAGGACGGCGCCTGGCTTTATCCTTCAGAAGTTCGCTTTCAAAATACACCCGGCGCAGTGCCGGGGATGTTCACATTGGGCACGACGGCGATCGGTCAGCCGCCGACAAGAACCGCCTATCGCATTTCGGACAACGAGCTGGTCGCCATCGGCCCGATCGAGAAGATGTCGAAGTCGAAGCGCAACACGGTCGATCCCGACGAGATCATCGAAAGCTTCGGCGCCGACACCGCGCGCTGGTTCGTCCTGTCCGATTCGCCGCCCGAGCGCGACGTGATCTGGACCGAGGAAGGGGTGCAGGGCGCGGCCAAATTCGTGCAGCGCCTGTGGCGGCTCGTCGGCGAGCTGTCGCGTCTCGCCCCGACCGCCGACGCGCCGCGCCCGAACGATTTCTCGCCGGCGGCGACGGCCGTGCGCCGGCTCGCGCATCAGGCGCTGGCCCGCGTCGGGGAGGACATCGAGCGGCTGCGCTTCAACCGCGCGGTGGCGCAGGTGCACGACCTCGCCAACAGGCTCGCCGCCGCGGTCGGCGCGGTGGAGACGCCCGACGTCGCGGCCGACCTGCGCTTCGCCTTCGGCGAGGCGGCGGGGATCCTCGTTTGCTGTTTCGCGCCGATGATGCCGCATCTCGCCGAGGAGTGCTGGGCGGCGCTCGGCCGAACCGGCCTCGCCGCGCAGGCGCCCTGGCCTGAAGCCGACGCCGCGCTGCTCGTCGAGGAGACGATCGATCTGCCGGTGCAGGTCAACGGCAAGAAGCGCGGCGACGTGACCGTCGACCGCGCCGCCCCGCGCGAGGCGATCGAAGCCGCCGCGCTCGCGCTCGAGCCGGTGCGGCGCGCGCTCGAAGGCCGGCCGGTGAAGAAGATCATCATCGTTCCGCAGAGGATCGTGAATGTCGTCGCCTAGCGTGAAGCCTCTTCGCCTCGCCGCCGCGCTGTCGCTCTGCCTCGCGCTCGCAGGCTGCCTGCAACCGCTCTACGGGCCGCAGGTCGCCGGCGGCGCGATCTCGAGCGACCTCATGGCGATCCATGTCGTGCCGATCGCCGGCCGCGAGGGCCATTACCTCGAGAATGAGCTGCGCTTCGGCCTCAACGGCACGGGAACGCCGCAGGCGGCGCGCTACACGCTTTACGTCGGGCTGCAGCAATATCTGCAGTCGCCGCTGGTCGACACTGTGACCGGCTATCCGAGCTCGGGCACGCTCGCCGCCGTCGCCGAATATACGCTGTCGCCGGCCGGCGGCGGCGATCCGATCGTCAAGGGCGTGGTGCGCGCCCAGTCGAGCTATGACCGTTTCTCGCAGCGCTACGCCAATCTGCGCGCCTCGCGCGACGCCGAGATCCGCAACGCCCGCCTGCTCGCCCAGCAGATCCGCGCCAATATCGCCGCCGCTTTCGCCAGCAAGGGCTGAAGTTTCGCGCCATGGTCGCGGTCAGGAGCCACGAGGCCGACCAGCTCATCGAGCGGCCCCCGCCGCATGTCTTCGTCTATCTCCTGCAT